>JANNHC010000083.1:0-17475 GCA_031404215.1 Acidobacteriota bacterium | reverse complement strand
CCGCGCCGAGGGTGCGGTCAGCGGACCGCTGGTCAAAAACAAAGTGATGGGCAGTTTCGCGTTCCTTCGCGGCACGCGCGACGGCTTCGTGAAGGATCTCGATCACCCGGACCACTCGCTCGGGAGCAAAGACACCTGGGCCGGCCGCGGACAGCTCCGTGTCGTATTCGGAACCGGCAGTGAGCTCCTGCTGTCGGGTGACTCTGCTGACCTTGAGGGTGTTCCATTGTTTTACGCCAAGGCGCTTGTCGCGAAGCCCGGGTTCAGTTTCAACAACCCCACCGGTCTATGGGAGGTGCGTACGAGCCATCTGGCGTCCGGGAAGAACATCCAGCAGGGCGCCTCGGCGAAGCTGACTGTCCGCTTGAATGCCACGACGACGCTGACCAGCCTGACTGCGTATCGAAAATCCAACTACCGTTTCTTCCTCGACGCCGACGCGACCGAACTGTCGCTGCAGACCTCCGATGTTCCTGACCTCCAGCGCCAGGTCTCGCAGGAGCTGACGCTCGTGCAACGCACGCCGAAGCTCACCTGGATCGGCGGTGCATTCGTGTACGACGAACACATCGAAGGGCAGGTCGAGATCACGGTGTTTCCGCGTCAGACGCAGACACGGCCCTTCGCGAAGATCGGCGTCAAGGCCCGGGCCCTCTTCGGCCAGGCCACCTACAGCGTGTCGAGCCGCGTGTCGCTGACGGGCGGAGCCCGGTACACGGACGAGCAGAAGGATCTCGACAACACAGGCGGCGTGTACCGGATCGGGACGGCAATACTCGCCGATCCCACAACGTTCTATGACTATGTGGACAACGCCACCTACCGGGCCTGGACACCCAAGGGCAGCCTCCAGGTGCAAGTGTCACGCGACACGTTCGTCTACGTTTCCGCGACGCGCGGTTTCAAGAGCGGTGGATTCAATCCCACCGCAAGGGTGCCCGGCGTGGGCTTCAGCCCCGAGTTCGCGTGGAGTTATGAAGGCGGTTGGAAGCGCACCATGGCTGGCGGGCGAGTCCGCGTCAATACGGCGGTGTTCTCCAACGACTACGAGGATCTGCAGGTGCAGTCGTTCCCCAGCCCCGGCGTGGTCGATGTCAGCAACGCCGGCGCGGCGACCATCAGAGGGGTCGAAATCGAGGCGGCTGCGGCGGCGGGGCGCGGCGTGCAGCTCTCGGGCCATGTGTCCTGGCTCGATGCGACCTACGATCGCTATCTCGCCCTGGTGCCGGGCAGCCCGACGCGGCGTGACGCGGCGGGGAACCGCCTGAACAACGCGCCTGAATGGTCTGGAAGCGTATCCGCTGTTCACGAGTTCGCGACCGGCCGGGTGGGAACGGCCTCCGTGCGGGGTGATGTGTCCTGGCAGAGCCGCGTGTTCTACGCGCCGTTCAACGACCGCATTCAAACGCAAGAGGCGTATGGGCTCGTGCACCTGCGGGCGGGCTTCGAGCCGCGTCACCGGCGGTGGGAGATGGCCGTCTACGCGCGCAACGTCGGCAACCGCCCGTACATCACCGGCACGGCGAATGTCCCGCTGCCTGCGTTCACCGGCCGTCCGGGCGAGCCGCGCCACTGGGGTACCCAGTTCACGCTCCGCCATTGATCAGAGAACGGCAGACGTCCTTGCGCTCCAGGACGATATCCATACGTCTCGCGTATCTGAGACGCGACCCGGTCTGGGATAGCTTACGCACCGATCCGCGCTTCGAGGACCTGCTGCGTCGCATCGGTCTGCCGACGTAGGGGGCCCGGAAGGTTCAGTCCGCACTCCTGGCGCCCTATTTCCCCCTGACCCCGCTCGCATCGAGCGCCCACATGCCGCGCCCGTAGGTCGAGATCACGACGATCTGATCCCTCGGCTGGTATTGAAGGTCCGACACCTGCACCGACGGCAGGTTCCCGCCGAGCACCTGCCAGACCCGGCCGCCGTCGGTCGAGACGAACGCACCGAAGTCTGTGCCCACAAACAGCGTGTTGGGATCGGTCGGATCCTCGCGAACGACATTCACCGATCCGGCAGGAATATTGTTGACGATGCTGGTGAAGGTCCCGCCGTAATCGATTGATTTGTAGATATAGGGGGCGAAGTCGTCGTCTTCGCGTCCGCGCTGCGTGAGGTAGACCGTGCCTTCAACGTGTCGCGACGGCACCACCCGCGAGATCCACTTGCGACCGCGGAGCGCGGCCGTGATTTCGGACCACCGCTTGCCGTCATCGATCGTCACGTGCAGCCGGCCGTCGTCTGTGCCGGCGTAAAGGAGTCCCTGCTTCCTCGGGGACTCGGCGAGTGCCACCACCGTCTGATAGGGGATCTCGCTCGAACTGCGTCGAAGCATCCTGGCTGGATCGTTGTCGCTGAGATCGCCGCTGATTTTTTCCCAGGTCGTGCCGCGATCGAGGGAGCGGAAGACGTACTGAAAACCCACATAGATCGTGCTCGCCTTGTGGGGGGACACGATAACGGGCGCCATCCACTGCGCGCGCAGATTCTCCTCATTGGGGCGGATTCGCGTGCTGCGCTGCGGGCCCGATCGGCCTGCCGCGGCCGCGTCGCCCCCGCCGCGCCGGCCGCGCTGGGGCGGAATGCTCAGATCGTCGCGCGTGAAGTTTCCATAGAACGTATGGGAGTAAATGATGTTGGGATTGTCCGGATCGATGGCCTGGAACGAGCCCTCTCCGCCCGGCGCGCTGGTCCACTCACCCGCGGGAATCCGATCGCGTCCGTCGCTGAGGTCCACCTTCCCCCGCCGGCTGCCGATGTCCTGGATTGATCCGTACGCCCACGCCGGGGTGCTCGTGTCCAGGGACACGTTGTGGAACTGGGAGCCACCGGCCGAAACCGCGAACTTCCACGTCGCGCCGGCGTCCGCTGACATGTAGAAGCCGCCGTCGTTCGCGCTGTAGAGAATCGCGGGGTTGGCCGGATCGATCCAGAGTCCATGATGATCGCCGTGCGTGCCGCGCAGCGGCGCAAACGTCTTGCCGGCGTCGTGCGACACATTCAACCCGAGACCCAGGGTGTAGATCGTCTTGTCGTCCCTCGGATCGACGCGAATCTGTCCGAACACCCAGCCGTACGTGCCGGAATGTCCCGACATGAACGGGTTCGTTTCCGAGACTTTGCGCCAGGCCGCGCCCTTGTCGTCCGAGCGATAGATCTCCGCGGCCCGGATGCGCGCCTCGAGCATCGGCCGTTCGTAGGAGTCGCGCTCCCCTTCCTTTGGCGGCACTCCCGGCTCGTAGCTGTCGACGAACGCATACAGCACGCTGGGGTTCGAGCGGGAGACATCGATCCCGATGCGGCCTCTGTACTGTGGATTGGGAAGCCCGGTGTTCGCCTCGGCCCAGCTGTTGCCGCCGTCGGTCGTTTTCCAGATACCGCCTTCGTTGTATCCGGGCTCGACGCGCGGATCGCTCCACTTGAGTCGCACGCGCTGCCACATCGCGGCGTACAGCGTATTGGGATCCGCCGGATCCATCGCGAGATCGATCGCCCCGGTGCGCGCGCTTCGATAGAAGACCTTCCTCCAGTGGCGCCCGCCGTCCGTCGTCTTGAACACGCCGCGGTTCTCGTTGTCGGTCCACTCGTGCCCCGACGCGGCCACGTACAGGATGTCGGGGTTGGTGGGGTGGACGAGCACGCGGGCGATCGTCTGGGTGTCGGAAAGGCCCGCGTGGGAGAACGTGCGACCGCCGTCCGTTGACTTGTACATCCCGACGCCCGGCATCGATGCGCGGAAGATGTTCGCCTCGCCGGTGCCGACCCAGACGATGTCCGGATTCGACGGCGCCACGGCGAGATCCCCGATGCTCGTGGAGGCGGCGTGGTCGAAGATCGATTGCCAGGTCGCACCGTTGTCGTCGGACTGCCAGATTCCGCTGGTCGCGTAGCCCGCGTAAATACGGCGTGACGAGCCGCGGTCCGCCACCGCGATGTCGGTCGCTCGACCGCTGAGGTTCGTGGGCCCGAGAGACTGCCACTTCAGGGCGGAGTACGGCGACGACCGCTGCATGGAACGATACGTGTCGTACGCGGCGCGCAGATAGTCGGCGTCGGCACGGCGGGCCGACTGGCCCATCAGGCCGGCCGCACCCAGAGCCGCGCTCATCCACACGACGACCCCACACGCTCGTGCCGGGCGAGACCACTGCACCATCTGCCCTCCCTGCCCCCGATGATATCCTGCGACGGCGGGAAGGCACACACGGCACGGACACGGACACGACCCTGCATGACTGACGCCGGACTCGTTGTTTTCGATCTCGACGGCACGCTCGTGGACTCGAGCGTCGATCTTGCGAACGCGGTGAACGCTCTGGTGGTGGAACTCGGGAGTCCGCCGCTTCCTGACAAAGAGATCATCTCGATGGTGGGCGAGGGGGCGGGCGTCCTGGTTCGACGGGCGCTGACCGCGGCGGCGCTCGATCCGGACACCCCGCAGGCGCTCGAGCGATTCCTGGCGCACTACGATCCGCACCTGCTCGATCACACGCGCCCCTACCCCGGCATGATTGACACGCTCGACACGATCGGTGCGCACGTGCCGATGGCGGTGCTCACCAACAAGCCGGCACGCGCCACGGCGTTGATGCTCGAGGGCCTCGGCTTGCGCGGCTACTTCCAGACTGTCGTCGGCGGGGATACGGCGTTCGGCCGCAAGCCGGGTCCGGCCGGCTTGCTACATCTTGCGCAGGACGCCGGCGTCACACCCGCGCGCGTCCTGATGGTGGGGGATTCCCAGGTGGACCTCGCCACCGCGCGCAACGCCGGCACGCAGATTTGCCTGGCGCGATACGGCTTCGGCTACAGGTTCGCGCCCGAGGACTTCCGGGGGGATGAGATGCTTGTTGACTCGCCGCGTGAGCTGACAGCGCTCTTGAATTTGTGAGGAGGACGGAGGGCGCGGCCTCCCTGACTTCCGTCTGCGGCGCTGATCACCGTTCGTACGACTCGCGACGTGCCGACGCCGATTGCCTGATGAGGAACTTCCGGGGGTCCTTCCAGAACATCTCGCGGAGCTCGCCGAGCGACGCCGCCCCGCCGTAGCTGATCGACGAGCAGACGTGCTTGATCATCTCGCGGACGATCGTGCGGGCGGAGCCGCGCGAGGGTACGCTGATCTCCATTCCTTCGGCGCCAATCGCCTCCAGCTCCACCTTGTCGGCATCCTCCACGTCGAGTCGATCGCGGATGGCCTCGAGCGACGCCATACCGCGAAGCACCTTGAAGGGCACTTTCACGGTCTTCTGCGATTCGGGCAGGACCACCGATTTATGGACCACCTCGCCGGGTGCCTCCTCGGTGCCCGCGAACGCGCTCCCGAGCATGGCGCAATCGCCGCCGAACAGCAGCGCTTCGATCAACGCCCCGTGACGTCTGACGCCGCCGTCGGCGATGACGGCCACGTCGGATTCTCCGAGGGCCAGCCGGCATTCGACCAGTGCCTGCACCTGCGGCACGCCGAAGCTCGTCGTCACGCGCGTCGTGCATCCGCCACCGGGCCCGATACCGACCTTGATGCCGTCGGCGCCGCAATCTGCCAGAAACCTCGCGCCTTCGGCGGTCGCCACGTTCCCCGCGATCATCTCGGCGTCGCCAAATCGTTTCCTGAACTCGGCGATCGCCCCTTCCATGACGACCGAGTGCCCGTGCGCGATATCGATGACGATGAGGTCCACGTCCGCTCGGATCAGCTCCGCGGCGCGTTCCAGATAGTCGCCGGTCGCGCCGATTGCGGCGCCCACCCGCAGGCGTCCGTGACTGTCTCGTGTGGCAAATGGCATGCGGCGCTGGCGCACGAGATCCCGGGCCGTGACGAGGCCTGTCAGCGTGCCGTCCGCGGCGACGAGCGGCAGCTTCTTGACCTTGCGCTCCACCATGACGCGTTCGGCGGCATCCGGCTCGATGGGGCCCTGGTGCACCACCAGTTGGCCCACCGGTGTCATGCGATCGGAGACGCGCGCGCCCTGGCGGGACACGAAGCGCATGTCGCGCTCGGTCAGCAATCCGGCCAACCGACGCTGCCCGTCCACGACCACGAGCGTGCCGAGTCGCTTTCTTGACATGAGCGCGGCCGCCTCGTCCAGCGACGCGTCGGGGGAAATGCTCCACGGATCGCTGATGACGCCGTGCTGCGTGCGCTTCACGATTTCGACCTCGCGCACCTGAGGCTCGATCTCACCAGGCCGGAAACCGCGATCGATGATGCCGATACCCCCTTCTTCCGCCTGGACGATCGCCATGGGCGCGCGGGTCACCGTGTCCATGTTGGCCGAGACGATCGGCCGCTTGAGCGTGATCCGCCGCGAGACCCGCACCGACAGATCGATGAGCGAGGGATCACGCCGGACGAGGACGCTCCGTTGTGGCGCCAGGATGAAATCGTCGAACGTGCAGCCACGCACGAGTGCGAGCACATCGTGTCCGACGCTCTTGTCGATCCGTGGAAATGCGGACATGAATCCATACTACAGGCATACTGGAACGGACGTGCCGTTACGCGATATCGAACAAGTGCTCCGCGACCGACTCGCGCGGACCCTGCCGGGCATCGAAGCGCAGATGCGTTTCGCACCCGAGCGGCTGCGGGATGCGTGGCGCACGGGACAGTTTCCATCCGACTCGAGACAAGCCGCTGCGCTTCTGCTGCTGTACCCGCACGAACATGGCGCGGCCGTCGCGCTGACGGTGCGGGCCAGCGGACTCGCGCGCCATCCGGGACAGATCAGCCTTCCCGGCGGCGCAACGGATCCGGGAGAAACGATCGCGCAGGCGGCGCTGCGGGAGGCTGCCGAGGAAATCGGGGTCGCGCCGGCCGCGGTGCGTGTGCTCGGAGAGCTCACGCCGGTGCACGTCCTCGTCAGCGGATTTACGCTGCACCCGGTGGTCGGTATCACCGACCGGCGGCCGGACTTCCAACCGGCCCCGGGAGAGGTGCAGGAAATACTGGAAGTGTCGCTCGACGACCTCCGCGACGCCTCACGCATCCGGCAGGGCACCCGGATTCGCGAAGGCGTCGCGGTCGAGTACCCCTACTTCGATCTGCTCGGACACCAGGTGTGGGGAGCCACCGCCATGGTGCTCGGCGAGTTCATCTGCCTGCTGGCCGATCACCAGGGGTGACGCGCGGGTTGAACTCCCCTCGGTACGCGCCTGTCCGGCGACGCGGGGCCCGCGCGTGCGCCGCAGCCGTCACTTCGGTTGCGGGACGATTCGTATATACGGCTTGGGCGACTTCCATCCGCTCGGATACGTTTTCCTCGCGTCGTCGTCCGAAACCGAGCCCGCGATAATCACGTCGTCTCCGTGCTTCCAGTTGGCCGGCGTCGCCACCTTGTGCTTCGCGGTGAGCTGCAGCGAATCGATCACGCGCAGCACCTCGTCGAAGTTCCGGCCGGTCGTCATGGGATACGCGATGAGCAGCTTGATCTTCTTGTCCGGTCCGATCACGAAGACGTTGCGCACGGTCTGATTATCGGCGGGCGTCCGTCCGTCGCACGATCCCTCGAGATCCGCCGGCAGCATGTCGTACAGCTTCGAAATGCTCAGATCCGTGTCGCCGATCATCGGATAGTTCGGCGCGTGTCCCTGCGTTTCCTTGATGTCGGCGGACCACTGCTTGTGTTTGTCCACCGGATCGACACTCAGGCCGATGACCTTGACGCCGCGCTTGTCGAATTCCGGCTTGAGCTTGGCCATGTACCCGAGCTCGGTCGTGCATACCGGGGTGAAATCCTTCGGGTGTGAAAACAGCACCGCCCAGGAACCGTCAATCCACTTGTGAAAATCGATGGGGCCCTCTGTCGTTTCAGCCTTGAAATCAGGGGCCTGGTCTCCGATTCGAATAGACATGGTCGTGCTCCTCCAGGAACGAACATTTTGCGTGTCTTCAGCATATATCGGTACCAACACGCCGGCCGCAACCCGGGCGGCGGCCGCAGAGCGCCCCGGAACCATCGCGCCGGTCACCCGCCGGCATCCCCCGGAGAGTTCCTGGGTCCTGCGGCGGCCAGCTGATTCATAGGACGGCGTTCGAGTACGAACAGTTTAGTTACACGAGGAGAGCCGAGTAGAATGGCGATCATGAGTCGAATCTCTGTTCCTGCGATCCTTCTCACCTTCGTTGCCGCGTGCGGCGGCGGGACCGGGACGCCGGCCCCGGAACAACCAGCCGCGGCCGCGCCCCAGGTTCCCCTCGCCTCGCTGCCGATGGTGGACCCGCAGAAGATCATGGAGCACGTCAAGGTGCTCTCGTCTGACGAGTTCGAGGGACGCGCGCCCGGCACGAAGGGTGAGGACCTGACGGTCAAGTACATCCAGGACCAATTCAAGACACTCAATCTGAAACCGGGAAATCCGGACGGAACTTACGTGCAGAACGTTCCGCTCGTGGGCATCACCGGAACGCAGGCGAAGCCGCTGACGGTGGCGAAAGGGGCGAAGGCGCAAACCTTCAAGTGGGCAGACGACGTGGTGGCGTGGTCGAAGCATGTGGCGGAGGGCGCGGCCGTGGAGAACTCCGACGTCATCTTTGCCGGCTACGGCGTCGAGGCGCCGGAATTCAACTGGAACGACTTCAAGGACGTGGATGTGAAGGGAAAGACCATCCTCGTCCTGGTGAACGATCCGGCGGCGCCGGACCCCTCGGATCCGACGAAGCTCGACCCGAAGACGTTCAAGGGCGACGCGATGACGTACTACGGAAGGTGGACATACAAATTCGAGGAGGGAGCGAAACGTGGCGCCGCCGCTATTTTTGTCGTGCACGAAACAGGGCCGGCCGGTTATCCCTTCTCCGTCGTGCAGGGCAATCTTCGCGAAAAGTTCGACCTCGTCACGGCAGACAAGAACATGAATCGCGCGAACATCGAGGGCTGGATCACGCTCGACGCGGCCAAGAAGATGCTCGCTCTGGCCGGCCAGGACTTCGACGCGCTCAAGAAACAGGCCCGGACACGCGAGTTCAGGCCGGTTCCGCTCGGCCTGAAGGCCTCCATCGCCGTCAAGAACGCGCTGCGGACGATCAACTCGCAGAACGTGGTGGCGAAACTGGAAGGCAGCGACCCCGGGATGAAGGATGAGTACGTCGTGTACTCGGCCCACTGGGACCATCTCGGCGTGGGCGCACCGGTGAACGGCGACAAGATTTACAACGGCGCGCTCGACAACGCGACCGGCGTCGGCGCCGTGCTGGAAATCGCGAGGGCGTTCAGCGGCCTCCAGCCACAGCCGAAACGGTCGATTCTGTTTCTCATGGTCACGGCGGAGGAGCAGGGCCTTCTCGGGTCGCAGTACTACGCGACCGTGCCCCTCTACCCACTCAACAAAACTGTCGCCAACATCAACGTGGACGGCGTGAATCAGTGGGGACGGACGAAGGATTTCACCGTGATCGGCATGGGCGCGTCGGACCTCGACGACTATCTGAAGGCGGCCGCCGACGAGCAGGGACGCGTGCTGCGTCCCGATCAGGAGCCCGAAAAGGGCTTCTACTACCGGTCGGACCATTTCAACTTCGCGAAACGGGGTGTGCCGGCGCTGGACCCCGACTCAGGCATTGATTTTGTCGGGAAGGATCCCGCATACGGAAAAGCGAAGCGGGACGAGTACACTGAGAAGGACTACCATGCGCCCTCCGACCAGATTAAGCCTGACTGGGACCTCAGCGGTGCGGGGGAGGATGCGCGGCTGCTGCTGGCGGTCGGCTCTCGCGTCGCAAACGCCGGCACGTTCCCGGAATGGAAGCCGGGCAACGAATTCAAGGCCACGCGGGACGCGTCGCTGAAGAAGTAATCATTCGGAATACGCCCGAGGAGACGAAATGCCCTACCCTGAATACCTGATAGCGCCGATGCGCGGTGAGATGACTGAGATGGGTGCGCGCGAGCTTCGCACGGCGTCCGCGGTGGACGACGTCGTGAAGAACAGCACCGGCGTGGTGATGCTGGTGGTGAATTCGGTGTGCGGCTGCGCGGCGGGAAAAGCCCGCCCCGGCATCGCAAAGGCGCTGCAGCACGGGAACCGCCCGGACGTCGTGGCCACGGTATTTGCCGGCGCCGACATCGAAGCGACCGATCGCGCGCGTCAGTACTTCAGCGGCTACGCCCCGTCGTCGCCATCCATTGGGTTACTTCGGGATGGACAGCTGCTCTACATCATGGAGCGGAGCCAGATCGAGAGCCGAAACGCCGACATGATCGCCGCCGAGCTCGAACAGGCCTTCGACAAGCATTGCGTGCGACAGGCCACGCACTGACTTATCGTTCTTTCGGCTCTTCCAGGTAGGTATAGCCCTGAAGGCCGTCTTCGTAGAACTCGAGCATCCGGCCCGCCTCTTCGTAGCCGAGCTTTCCTTCCCGCACGGCAAGTTCGATGTCGGTGCGGAGCTTTCGGACGAGAGTGTCGGCGTCGAACTCCACGTAGTCGAGGACTTCCTTGACGGTGTCCCCCTTGATCACGGCATCGAGCACGACGCTTCCGCCCTCGTCGAGGCTGACGTGGACGGCGTGGGTATCGCCGAACAGGTTGTGCAGGTCGCCCAGGATTTCCTGGTACGCCCCGACGAGAAAGACGCCCAGGTAGTACGGCTCGCCGTTAACGGTGTGCAGCGGCAGCGTCCGCTTGACGTCGCGGCGGTCGATGAACTGATCGATCTTCCCGTCTGAATCGCAGGTGATGTCGCCCAGCACCGCGTGGTGCGTGGGCGCGGTGTTCAGCATGTGAATCGGCATCACGGGGAACAGCTGCTTGATCGCCCAGCTGTCGGGGCACGACTGGAAGAGCGAAAAGTTGCAGAAGTACGTGTCCGCCATCGTGTCGTCGAGCCCCTGGAGGTCCTCCGGCACGTCCTCCATCTGCGCCACGAGCTTCCGCAGCTTCACCAGGATGGCCCAATACAGGTTCTCGGCCTGGCAGCGCTGCTCGAGGGGCAGGTAACCGCCGGTAAACAGGTTGAGCGCCATGTCGAGCGCCTGTTGCGCGTCGTGATAGCTCTCGAGGGCGTTACGCATCGAAAGATTGGTGTACGTCTCGAGCAGGTCGATGACCGGCTGTTCCGCCTCTTCAGGCTTGATGGAGTCCGGGATCTTCTCTTCCCCGAACGCCGATACGCCAAGCACGTTGAAGATGAGGACGCTGTGATACGCCACGATCGCGCGGCCGCTCTCCGAGACGATCGTCGGATGCTTCACCCCGGCGTCGTCGCAGACGGTCTGGATGTGGTAGACGACGTCGTTGGCGTATTCCTCGAGCGTGTAGTTCACGCTCGATTCGAAGTTGGTCTGCGATCCGTCGTAGTCAACGCCGAGCCCGCCGCCCACGTCGAGAATCTCGAGTCCGGCGCCCGCCTTTGACAGCTCGGTGTAGACCCTGGCCGCCTCGTTGAGGGCGCCCTTGACGATGCGGATGTTCGGAATCTGACTGCCGAGGTGGAAGTGCAGAAGCTTGAAGCAGTCCTGCATCCCCCGGGACTTGAGCTCTTCCAGCCCGCGCAAGACTTCCGCCACGGTCAGCCCGAACTTGGACCGGTACCCGCCGGAGCCCTGCCAGCGGCCGCCGCCGCGCGCGGCCAGCTTCACGCGCATGCCGATTTGGGGGCGCACGCCGACGCGCTCCGCATACTTGAGGATCAGGCCGAGCTCTGTGTATTTCTCGACGACGGGAATGACGTTGCGCCCGATTTTCTGGGCGAGCATCGCCATCTCGACGAACTCGGCGTCCTTGAAACCGTTGCAGATGATGGGCGTGTCGTTATACGCCTGCGCCATGACGGCCAGGAGCTCCGGCTTCGAGCCGGCCTCCAGTCCGAAGCCATACTCGCGGCCAAAATCGAGCACTTCCTCGACGACCTGCCGCTGCTGGTTCACCTTGATCGGGTAGACGCACACGTAGCGTCCTTCGTACTGATGCTGGGTGATCGCGGTGCGGAAGGCGTTGTGGATATCACCGACACGGTGGCGGAGGATGTCGCGAAACCGGATGAGGACCGGAAGGCTGATCCCCCGCAGCAGCAGGTGATCGGTGAGCTGTTTCAAATCGATCGAACGAGCCGGATCCTTCGTCGGGTGCACGAGCACGTGGCCGGAGGATGAAATCGAGAAGTATCCCTTGCCCCAGCGCTCCACCTCGTAAAGTTCTGTCGCATCGCCGACCGTGAAGGGATCTCCCGTCTTCCAGTTGCGATGACCGCGCGTGGTGGAACTGCTCACGCGAACATGATACACACCTTTTTCCAAATCGCTTCCGCTGATTTCATCCGGCCGCTCGCGACGTTCTCGCACACGATTCGCCTCGCGCGCGGAGAGAGCGATCTCGCGCAGAGAACGCGGAGCACGCGGAGACAGCGGGGAGCGGCGACCAGGGGCGCCCGCCGACGCGCGCTTCGCGCGACAGGGGCGCCCGCGAGTCACAAATACGAACCGCTCATGAGTCGAGTGTGGCTTGTATTTGCGACTCGCGGGCGCCCCTGTCTGCCCGGCCGGAGGCCGGCGGCGGCGGGCACCTCCGCGATCTCTGCGATCTCCGCGCGAGATCCATTGCGAACTCCGCGCGAGACCCACTCCTTGAGGACGGCTCGACACGACCTGTCAAGTGTCCGGAAACGGTCCCAAGGTGGCCGCAGCCGGACAACTTGACGGCCGCCGTGGTGAATACCGTCCGTGGGACGAACAGCCACTCTGTCGGGATGAGTGGCCTGAATCCGCGTGTCAGCCGCGACTTCGATTCATCCCGGGCCCGATTCCCTCCGCTGGCCGGCCGCGTGCACTGCTGAAAACACGCGCCCCGCTCGACGAAAACGTGTTCGGTTACGTCTAACCCTCGACGCTCCGTTTCGCGGAGAGGGCACCAATATATGAAACCGCCTGCCGATCGACGGCTCGATACAAGTGGCGCGGGCACAGACCTGCCGGCCCCGGCACGGCCACGCTACGGCCTGCGCTGGCCGGTCGTGTTGGCCGTCGCCACCCTGCTGGGCGTGGTGTCGTCCGCGCTGGCCATCCAGTTCGCGCGCGCGCTCGGAAAACCGTCCATGAACTGGACCTATCTGGTGGTACTCAATGGCACCTACTGGTACGTGTGGGCGTGCTTCACGCCGAGCATCGTCTGGCTGTCCCAGCATTTCCGATTCGAGCGCCAGGGCCTTGTCCGCGCGGTGCTGATTCACCTGCCGTCGGTCGCGCTGTTCTCGCTGGCGCACATCGCGGCGATGGCGGGCGTGCGGTGGTGGCTCTGGACGTCGGGGCATTCCAATTCCTTCTGGATCGAAGTGCAGCGAGCGGCGCTCCAGAACTTCGACTGGGAAATGATGACGTACTGGGCCATCGCCGGCCTGAGCCACGCGGTGCTCTACTACCGCGAGTCGCGGGATCGGGCGGTGCGCTCCTCTCAGCTCGAAACGCGGCTCGTGGAGGCGCAGATGGCCGCCCTGCGGCAGCAGCTGCAACCTCACTTTCTGTTCAACACGCTGCACGCGATTTCCGCGCTCATGCACCGCGATGTCGAAGCGGCCGATCGTACGCTGATGCGGCTGAGCGATCTTCTCCGGATGACGCTCGAAAATGTCGGGCGGCAGGAGAGCACGCTACAGGCCGAGCTCGATTTCCTGTCGAAGTATCTGGAGATCGAACAGACGCGCTACGCCGACCGGCTCGTCGTCCGGTTCGACATCGAGCCGGAAACGCTCGACGCGCTCGTGCCCACGCTGCTGCTGCAGCCGCTCGTCGAGAACGCGATCAAGCACGGCATTTCGAAGAAGTCGGGTCCGGGCCACATCGACATTCGCGCGCGGCCCGACCACGACAAGCTCTGGATCGAAGTCCGGGACGACGGGCGCGGGCTTTCGGAGACGGCGCTGGCGGCCCTGCAGAAAGGGATCGGCGTCTCGACCACCAGGGCCCGGCTTCAACATCAGTTCGGCGCCGATTTCCGCTTCGAATTCCATCGGCTCGAAGAAGGCGTGGCGGTGGTGATCGCCGTGCCATGGCGCACCGGAGCGCGCGAGATCGAACCGCCGGCGCCCGCCGACGACCTGTCGCTCCAGGCGCAGCGGGATCCGGGACCACGCCACGCGATCGGGACGATGGGCGCCACCGGCGCCCGTGCTTGAACCGCCGGCCTCGCGCCGGCCTAACGCGGGACACCATATGAAGAAAATCAAAACCCTGGTCGTCGACGACGAGCCGCTTGCGCGCGAACGACTCGCGGGCCTGTTGGCCAGTCAGCCGGACATCGAAATCGTCGCGGAGTGCCGGGATGGAGAGGAAGCCGTCACGGCCGTGATCGATCACGCGCCCGATCTGGTGTTTCTCGACGTCCAGATGCCACAGATGAACGGTTTCGAAGTCATCGAGGCCGTGGGCGGCGATCGCATGCCGCCCGTCATCTTCGTGACGGCCTACGATCAGCACGCCCTGCGCGCGTTCGAGGTGCGGGCGCTCGATTACCTGCTGAAGCCCTTCGATCGCGAACGGTTCAACGAAGCGCTGCAGCGCGCGCGACGGCAGATCGAACGGGCCGAAACGGGAGACCTTGGCCGCCGGCTGCTTGCGCTGGTCAAGGACCTGAGGCGGGATCAGCCGCGGGCCGAACGGCTCGTCGTCAAGTCCGGCGGACGGCTTTTCTTCTTGCGAACGGATGAGATCGACTGGGTCGAAGCTGCCGGCAACTACGTGCGGGTGCACGTCGGGACCACGTCGCACCTGATGCGCGAGACGATGACGGCCATTGAAGGACGGCTCGACCCGGAAAAGTTCTTCCGGATCCATCGCTGCCGGATCGTCAACATGGAACGCATCCAGGAACTGCAACCCTGGCTGAACGGTGAGTACGCGGTCTTGCTGAGGACAGGCACCCGGCTGACCCTTAGCCGGGGTTACCGGGAAAAACTCCAGGACCGCCTGCGGGCCTGAGTCACGGGCCTAGCCTGGGCCCTGAAATCGTAATTCCTCGCCAGGATCGTCACCGCGCGATCGGGTGTCACCCACACGATCGCGTGAAAACCGGCTAGAATCCGGACGGCACTCCGCTTGATAAGCACGGAGCCTGGAAGTTGGGAGCCGGAAGCTGATAATGACGACACCGCATCAGATCGCGAGTGGTACGGCCGAGCCACCACTCAAGACAGCCACGACCGTGCTCGTGGTCACCGCTGACCAGGGCCTGCGCGCCGTCGTGTCTCGCGTGCTTCAGCGCGAGGGCTACCACGTCGTCTCTGCCGCTCACGCGGGGCATGGTTTGCTGGCCGGACTCATGCACAGGCGCATCGACATTCTGATTAGCGATGTGGCGTTGGATGATACGTCTGGGGCAGCCATGGCCGATTCGCTTCGCCGGTATCACCCGGCGATTCGCCCCCTCTTCCTGGCCGCCGCCGGAGCCGCGCGCCGCGACGGGGTCCTCGTCCGGCCGTTTACACGCGACGAACTGCTCGTTGAGCTCGACGCGCTGGGTGCCCCCGCTATTTCGTAGACATTTTGAAGAACGCGTCGTCCACGGGCACGTTGAACTCCACCTTGGTGAGCGTAACCGTAGCCGCAACCTTCCCGTTCTGCAGCTGACGCGTCGTGAAGGGCACGAGCCGGCCGTCTACGCTGCGGTAATCCAGAAACTCCGTCACGTTGGTCATGGGCGACCCGTCCGGCGTGACCAGCGACATGCTGATCTTTTTTTCCAGCCCGGTCTCGGTGTCGAGATAGAAATCCTGCGCCGGACCGCCCTTTTTTGTGACCTTCAGGTGATAGACAGGCGTGCCGCCGGCCGTTTCCCGGCCGACGAGCTCGACCTTGTGGCCCTTTTCCTTGTAGTCCACGAAGACGCTGTCGAACTCAGCGTCCTGACTCGCGTAAGCGGCCTGTGGACCGGGAAGCTCCTGCGGGGGCCTCGTCCCCATCGCCATCCACAACGCCTTGCCGTCGAAAGCATTCACGATTCGCTCGCCGCCAACCGTGGCGTCGCGGCGCATGAGATTTGGGCGTTTGGCGACCATGGACATCGTCCCGTTCACGTCCTGCCCAGCCATGTCGCGGGCGACCACCGAACCGGTCATGCGCACGGTCGTCGTCGCCTTGATCGTGTCGAGTCCGCCCTTGGACTTTAGATTGGCCGCGATGATCTCGTCCAGCGTCTGACCGTGCGCGATGGCGGGAAGGCAGAGTGCTGCCACGATGGGGAAAGCGAGGTGAAGGGTGCGGCGCATGAGAGGCTCCTTACTGGTGCAGGCAAGTAAGGACGATTGTCACACGGATCCGCCATCGCAGGAGACGCACGAGCGGCGTGCTGCCGCCGTGCGTCTCTCTGGTACTGGTCGAGCGGGCTACGTCCGGCGCCGGGCCATCACCCGGTACAGCACCAGAAGAATGATCGCACCGAGGATGGATATTAACCATCCCGCGGCTTCATTAGGGCCATAGAAGCCCATCGCGCGTCCGATGAACCCACCCACAAGGGCGCCCGCGATGCCGAGTAGTATCGTGACAATAAAACCACCTGGGTCCCTGCCCGGCATGAGCAATTTGGCGATGAACCCGATCACCAGGCCGAACACGATCCACGACAGAATAGCCATCTTCTTCCCTCCATGTTTCCAAGACTTCGAACATGCAAACCAGTATCCACTCAATAACTCCAGAGCTGGAAACAGTCGAGGTGGGTAGGTTGGGGTCGACGGCCCGAGGCTGACGAGAGAGTCCTACGCGTGTGCGCGGCGGTCCTGCACGGCGAACAGCGTCGGCATCCGCTGCCGAAGAAATTCGACCGCGTGCGTACCCAGCGACGCACCGCTCAGAATTGTGAAGAGGCTGTAGTACACGATGCCCGCAACGCCCGCCGACGCCCAGAAACCGGCGCCCGCAATCGCCGGGCCGACGAGCGCGAGCGATGCCGTGCAGCCGACGTCGATCGCCGCGGCGACCGCGCGGGGAGCGAGCCGGATGCGGCGCGCGCGGGTCTGAGCCTTGCGTTCCCGAGCGACCGAGCGGCGATCTCCCTCACTCGGCACGAGCGCCGGATCTTCGAGCGCACCGGGCGCATGGCCGATGATCTCCGCCTGCGCCTTGATGATCCGCGCGGCACGGCGATCGCCGTGTGGAAAGAGCCGGCAGAATTCGTCGACGACTTCGTCCTCGTCGAGGCCCACCGCTTTCGCGTAGTCGCGGATGAATGCGCGCGCGAAGATGCCCGACGGCCACTTCGAAAAGTCGTTTCGTTCGAGGCCGAGCCATAAATCCGCGCCAACTTTCGTGACGGCG
Organism: Acidobacteriota bacterium; assembly: GCA_031404215.1. Lineage (GTDB taxonomy): Bacteria > Acidobacteriota > Vicinamibacteria > Vicinamibacterales > 2-12-FULL-66-21 > JALZOC01. The sequence continues at coordinate 231 of JANNHC010000083.1, read as the reverse complement.
ACGATGGTGTCGATGGTGATACCACGCCGCTCACGTTCGCTGCGCAACCGGGGACCGAAAGTGTCTCTATCCGACATGAGAGACCTCTTCGGGAGCAAACTTCACGCCGGACGATATTCGCAAGATCTCCAGCGTTCCGGCGAATTGCGCGAAACTGCACCTTCAGATTTGTAATGAACGGATCATTTTCGACTGCTTTTCGTGGAAATCGCCGATTTTGCGTTCGCGAGC
>JANNHC010000082.1:0-3531 GCA_031404215.1 Acidobacteriota bacterium | reverse complement strand
CCCCTGAGTCTACCGCCCTCCGATCGGAACGGTCTGCACGGCCTCGAAGTTCACGAGCGCGCGGTTGTAGGCGATGATCGAGTTGAGCTCGGCGAGTCGGGCCGTCGCCAGATCGCGTTGCGCCTGGAACAGCTGGAAGGTGGTGGACAGGCCGACGTTGATGCGCTTCTGTTCGGCTTCGTACCGGAGTTCGCCGAATTCCCGCGCCTTGCGCGTCGCCTCTACCCGCTTCAGGCTGGTCTCCACCTGCCGGCCCGCGTCGCGCACCTGCGCCGCCACATCCAATTCGAGCGAGCGAAGCGTGGTCACTTCCTGTTCCCGCTGCAGCCGGGCCTGTGCGAGCCCCGCATCCGCGGCGCTCGTGCCGATCGGATAGCTGACCTGGAACTGCAGGCTCCACGTTTTGAACTCGTTGCCGAAGATGTCGCGCAGCGCGGCGCTGAAGTTGCGCTCCGCGGCGCCGATGGGAACGGGGAAACCTCCGGACGTGTCGTACAACGTCCGCGTTCCCGCGACGCCCGCCAGCCCGTAGTCCACGACCGCGTTGACGGTCGGCAGCTTCTGGTTCCGAATGTACTTCAAGGTGATGTCGGTCTGATCCATCTGGCGGCGGGCCTGTGCCAGATCCGTCCGCTTGTCGAGCGCGTTCCGAATCGCGGCCTCGACGTCCACCGACCGCGGCGTCAAGGCGGGCTGTTCGGAGGGCACGAGGCGTGACGACCAGAAGTCCGGCTGCGAGGGGTTCAGGACGAGCGTGCGCAGGACGTCTTCAAGCGCCCGGACCTGCGCCTCGGTGATGATGGCGGCCTCTTCGTTGCGCGAGACTTCCGCCTGCGCTTCGACGATGTCAATCGGCGGGATGGTGCCGACCTCGACGCGCCGCTGGTTGTTCCTCAACGACTCGTTCGCCAGGTCCAGCGACTGCTGGGCGACCTGCAGCTGCCCGATCGCCCCGACGAGGTCGTAGTACGCATTTCTGACCGTGCGTGACGTCTGCGTCAGCCGCTGCTGAAGCTGGAGGTCCGCAATTTCCTGTTGCTTCTGGCCGAGGAGCAATTGCTGCCGCGTCTGGTCAATCGAGAAGTTCCGTAACAGTGGCTGCGTGAAGTTGAAGTTGAAGTTGGACGACAGGCGCGGATTGAACGGGTCGGTCGGATCGCTGGTCGAATTCCGCGACCCGTCCAGGGACGCCTGGTAGCTGCCGCCCCCCCACTTGAGCGCCTGGGCGATCCCGGCGTTCGAGCGGAATCCGGCGTTGGTGACGAAATCGCCTCCGCTCAGAAAATTCTGCGGCGGGTTGCTATTGCTGTTCTTCCTCGTGTTCGAGAAGACCACGGGCCGATAGTTCGCGCGCGTCTGCGCGACGGCAAGCGCCTGCAGCTGCGGGCTGAGTCGCTCGGCGCGGATCCCGAGGTTGTTCTCGAGCGCCATCCGGACCGCCTCGTCCGCGGTCAGTTGAAATTGCGGTCCGGGAACTCCCGGCGGCGCCGGCTGGGCCGCCGGCTGGGGCGCGGGGGCCTGTTCGGATGCGAACACCGGACGACCGGAAGCGAACAGGCAGACGGCCAGCGCCACGGTCGCGGTGACTCTCATACATGCCGGTATTTGTTGCTCAAAACGCATGGCGCGTGTCTCCAGATACAAGGACGTGGGAATCCGACGGGCCAGGAATAGCAAGAAGCGGCGCGCTTTGCCGCTGTGGGTATGACGGATCGCGGGGAGCCAGTGTTTCCAAAATATAATACGAACCTGAATGGATTCCGCCAGCGTTCTCGATCTGTTCCGCAAGTCGGGCGCCTTGCTCGAGGGCCACTTCCGCCTGACCTCCGGTCTTCACAGCGAGCGTTACCTGCAAAGCGCGCTGGTGCTCCAGTATCCCGAGTTGGCCGCACGGCTTGGCGAGGCGGTGGCGGCGCGCGCACGGCACCTCCAGCCGACGGCCGTGCTGTCGCCGGCCCTCGGCGGCATCGTGATCGGCCACGAAGTGGGCCGCGCGCTCGGGATTCGCGCGATCTTCGCCGAACGCCAGGACGGAAAGCTGACGATGCGGCGCGGCTTCTCGTTGACCTCCGCGGACCGCGTGCTCGTCGTCGAGGACGTGATCACGACCGGTGGATCGACGCGCGAAACCATCGACGTGGCCGGCGCGGCCGGCGCGCTGGTCCTCGGCGCCGCGGCCATCATCGATCGTGGCAACGATCCATCCCGGGTGAGCGTTCCGCTCTTCTGCCTCGTGCAGATGGACGTGCCGGCGTACCAGCCGGAGACATGTCCGCTCTGTGCGAAGGATGTTCCCGTGGTGAAGCCCGGCTCGCGCGCCTCGTAATGGCGTGATGCGGAATCTGAGGATCACGCTGCAATACGACGGGACCGACTACGTCGGCTGGCAGCGTCAGGCCGCCGCCCCGTCGGTGCAGGGGCTGCTGGAAGACGCGCTCGCACGAATCGAGGGGGCCCCGGTCAGCGTCCACGGCGCCGGCCGAACGGATGCCGGCGTCCACGCCCTGGCCCAGGTCGCGACGGTCGCGCTCGCGGCGGCGATCCCCCCGCCTTCGCTGGTGCGCGCGCTCAACGCCGTGCTGCCGCCCGACATCCGTGTGCTCTCGGCGGAGGATGCCGCGCCGCAGTTCCATGCCCGGTTCAGTGCGATTGGAAAGGTCTACGAGTACCGGATCGTGAACGCGCCGATCGTGTCGCCGTTCCTGCATCGTTACGCGTGGCATCACCCGCAGGCGCTGGACCTCGGCGCGATGCGTGAGGGCGCCGCGCAGCTGGTGGGTCCGCACGACTTTGCCGCGTTCCAGGGATCACGGTCGGCGGCCACCTCGTCTGAACGGATCGTCCGCGCGATCGACTGGGAAGACCGCGGCGGGGACGATCGCCTGCTCACCATGCGGATCGAGGGAAACGGATTTCTTCGCTACATGGTTCGTATCATCGCGGGCACGCTTGCGGAGGTGGGCGCAGGCCGATGGCCGCCTTCCCGTGTCGCCGAGATCATGGCCGGCCGCGATCGTACGAAGGCCGGCCCCACCGCGCCGGCCCGGGGGCTGTTTCTCGTCCGGGTGGATTACTGACGCGCCCTTGCGCACATCCGGTGCCCCCTTTGGGGTGAAATCCGAGGGCTCCGGCGCGCAAAACCCTCCCACTTGTTCATCGCCCGTAACACCCTGTATTATCAAGGTTTGTAAAACTCGGCCAGCAACCATGTCGCTTCAGGATCTTCTCTCCGTCGTGCCGGCCGGGTCGCCCGAGGAAGCGCTCGCGCGCCAGGTGAATTTCGACCGGTTGCCTCAGCACGTCGCCGTGATCATGGACGGCAACGGACGGTGGGCGGCGCAGCGCCACCTGCCGCGCGTCGAAGGACACCGGGCCGGCATCGACTCGGTACGCGACATCGTCGAGTCGTCTGCGCGGCTGGGGATCCGCGTCCTGACCCTCTACGCGTTCTCGGTCGAGAACTGGAAGCGTCCCATCACGGAAGTCTCGACGCTGATGTCGCTCCTGAAGCGCTACCTGCGGCTCGAGCTG
>JANNHC010000081.1:0-3086 GCA_031404215.1 Acidobacteriota bacterium | reverse complement strand
ACGGCTTCGTGGTGCTCGATCGGCATTCACTGGTAGAAACCGCGGCGTCGTAGCAGCATCTGCGCATCGGATAGCCAGCAGAGTGCGGGCTACACGTCTGCCCGCGCGAGTGCTCTAGCCGCCAGCCAGAGCGGCACGACGAACCAGGCAGTCAGAGACAGGACCACCAGCGTGGCCGCCATTCCGGCTCCACCGGTGAATCGCAAGAGCGCAAATGACGCGGCACCGAAGGCGGCGGTTCCTTCAATCGCCAGCAACGCGCCCGTGCGGGCCGCGTCCACCGGATTAATCAAGGTGGCGGAGATCAGGAGGCGCGAGGCCGAGCCCGATCGCAGCATCGACGCAACCCCGAGGACGACGATGTCGAACAGGACGACGGTCAGAAACCAGACCACGAGCGCCGCTGCCAGCACACGGGTTTTCCGTCCAGCGTTGACGCTGGCGAGCAATGTCGCGATGGCCAGGAACACTCCCGTGATCGCAATGGCCGTGAGCACGAGCGCGCCGTAGCGCCACAGACCATCGAGGCCCGCCTGCGTCTGCACTACCAGGCCGGCCATTCCGAATCCCACCAGCTCCGCCGCCCCCAGAGCGAGCCAGACGCCCAGCATCCGGCCGATCAGGATGGCGCCGCGAGGGACGGGTTGTGAGTACAGCAGCTCGGCGGCGCCGCGATCCGGCGTCAGCGCGAGCCCCCCGAAGACCAGCGCCGCGAGGGGCACGAGCAGCAGCACGATCTGCACGAGGGACACCGCGGTTCGCGAGAAGTCCTGAACGCCGTACCCGCCCGAGAGGATGTATCCGGCGCTCGCCACCGCCAGCGCGAGGCCGGCGAAGACCGCGGCGAACGTCTGCAGCCAGCGGGAGCGGAGGGCCAGCACCAGCTCGTATCTCGCGCACAGCCAGAGCACCGCCGGGATTGACGTCATGGCGTGGCACTTCGCGCGGACGGGCCGAGAATGGTGCCGGCCGCAACCGGGTCGCCTTGCCGGGCAGCCGGATCGGCATCCCGGGACGCAGCGTCCGCATGCGCCAGCAGACCGGAGGCCATCGGTGTCGACAGCGAGGTGCGTGTGAACACGGCTTGACGCGCATCAAGCCAGGCGCCCGTCCGGTGATCGGCGACATACACCATGGCGCCCTGCGGCAGTGTGGCAGCGCCCAAGTCGTCACGCAGGCAGCCGATCTCATCGAAGAAGCGAGGCTCTTCTCCGGGCGCCGCGATCTGCGCAGCCGTCAACCGCGACACAATCACCATGCGGCAATGCGCGCAGGCATCCTGACCCAGGGCGATTGCCTCCGGCCGCGCCGGGCCTCCCGCGCACGAGGCCGAGACGAGGCACGCCAACAGCAGCGAGCGTGTCAGGGAGCGCCTCCAATCAGCTCGCGATAGAACACGTCGAGGCGTCCTTCTTCGGCGGTGAGGCCGCGGATGTCCGCGCCGGCGTCGCGGACCAGGTCGAGCACCGCCGGCCGGGTCGAGGCCGATCCCGGCACGACGAGCTCGTCGCCAAACCAGACGGCTTCGGGCGCCCGTTCGCGGATGCGCTCGAGCAGCCCGCCGACTCGCGCGGCCAGCCGCACGCGCATGACGCCACGGTCCGCGAGCCGGGCCGCCAGCTCGCGTTCGGTGAGCACGGCCACGAGCTTGCCCGCTACGATCACGGCCACACGGTCCGCGAGGCGCTCGATGTCGCCCAATTGGTGTGAACTGAAGAAGACGGTGCCGCCGGAGCGGCGACGCGCTTCGACGAGGCCGTAGAAGGCGCACAGGCCGTCGGGATCGAGCGAGGCGGTAGGCTCGTCGAGCAGCAACACCTCGGTGGTGCCGAGCGTGGCCACCGCCAGCCCGAGCCGCTGAACCATTCCGCCCGAGTAGGTGCCAACCGCGCGCTCTCCCGCACCGTTGAGCGACGCAAACTTCAACACCCGATCCGCGGCCTCGGCCGGGGCATGGCGAAGGCGCCGGTAGAACTCGACCACCTCGCGTCCGGTCAGGGTTTCTGGAAACGAGACGCGCTGCGGGAGGAACGAACAGGCTCGTCGGGCGCGGGCCTCGAACGCGTTCAGGCGTTCGGCGCCGAGGACCACGTCTCCGGAGTCGGGCCGCACCAGCCCCGCCGCGGCCTTGATCGATGTCGTCTTGCCCGAGCCGTTAGGGCCGAGCAGCGCCACCACCGATCCCGCGGACACCTCAAGGGTCAGACCGTCGACCGCGCGACGGCCCGTGTATTCCTTTGTGAACGCGCGATACCGGATCATGGCGCGCTCCGCGGAGAAACCCAGGAACGCCCGCCCGCCGCGAGCAGCCCACCGCCGATCAGGAGGAGAAGGAGGGGCGGGCCGGTGCTCGCGACGGAGCGGGAAGCGGAGGTCGAGGTCGGTGCCGGCACCGCGTCGAGTACGGGCGGGCGCGCCAGCGGGTGAGCATCCACCACGGGCACGGGATCAAGGACGGGAAAGGCCCGCTCGGCGGCGCCAATCGCCGCGGCCGCCACGCCTCGGGAAAACAAGTCCGCGGCGGTCAGGTTGCCGCGCAGGTGGTCGAAGACGTTCGAGAGGCGATAGGGCCGGTCGCTCACACCGTCACCGTCGAGATCGGGATCGCCGTGGTCCGACCAGTAGTTGCGGTCGAACCGCGTATCGGTGCGTTTGCCCGACAATGACAGCGGCGCCAGGTTGCCGATGAACGCGTTGCCCTCGAACACGTTGGCGCCGCTCGAGTCGTAGATGACGAGCGCCACGTCGGACATGGCCACGACGTTGCGACGGAAGTGATTACGGTACGAGCCCTCGAGAAAAATGCCGCGCGCGTTGTCGGCAATCAGGTTGTCCTCGGCCACGACGTCGTCACAGGCCTTCAGCAGCAGGCCTACGGAGGCGGAGCCGCGATTGCGCACGAAGCGGTTCCGCCGGAACGTCATCCGGTTCGAGTACATCAGAGCTGCGCCCGCGGCGCCGTTTTCAAAGACGTTGTCTTCGAACACGTTGTCATCGGAGAACATGTAGTGCAGGCCGTAGCGCAGATCGCCGGCGCGATTGCCGCGCACGAAGCCGTGAGACGAGGACTGGATGTAGAAGCCGTC
>JANNHC010000080.1:0-5967 GCA_031404215.1 Acidobacteriota bacterium | reverse complement strand
CTCGAACCCCGCGTTCGTGACCGGGGTTGCGTCCATCCAGAATCCAGTCACCGACACGAGATGCAGCGGCAGCGCATCGGGCATCCCGCAGTTCTCACAGCCCATCCAGAAACTGCCGCCGGGGATCCATACCATCCCGGCCGGGGCCGGACCGGGCGCACGTGCCGTGTCGAGTGCCGGTGCAGGCCGGGCCGGCACGGCCGCTGTGGACGGCTGTTGATGATCCCCGTGTGAATTCGCAGTCGCTCCCGTCGTGGCGGCGGTCTCATCGGTGCGCCTGCCACACCCGGCGACGGCGATCAACAGAGCGAACGTCATCCCAATGGCGAGCAGCCCGGGGTTGCGACTCACGGGCGGGAGCCCCGTCCCTGCGTGCGTGTGGCAATCTGGTTCTTCACCGGCACGACGGTCTTCTGATGATCGTCTGCAAGTCTTCGAAGCTCCGCGATCACCTCGGGCCGCCGTGCGGCCAGATCGAACTTCTCGGAAGGATCCTGATCGAGGTTGTAGAGTTCAACCGCACCGGGAACCGCCGGCGCTGCGACGGGAGCCGACCCGGCGGTGGGCACCACGAAGTGGGCCTTGAAGGAGTCGTGCCTGACGGCACTCAGTACACCTTCTCCGGAGTTCGCGTAGTAGAACAGCGTGTGGCGAGGGCTCGGCGCATTCCCGCGCAGCGTCTGCGACAGATCGTGTCCGTCGAGCACCTTGCCTGCGGGCGCCGGCGCGCCGGCGAGGCTCGCAAACGTCTGCAAGATGTCGAGCTCCGAGCCGATGCCGGTCGTGACACCGGGTGCGATGGTCCCCGGCCACCAGAAGATGGCCGGCACCCGCACGCCGCCTTCCCATGTGGAGCCTTTCGCCCCACGCAGCGGGCCGGCCGATCCCCCCTGTTCCAGGTAGGTCGCCCACGGACCATTGTCGCTCATGAAAAGGACGATCGTGTTCCGTTCGAGCTTCAACTCGCGTAGCGTGCTCAGAAGGCGACCGACGTTGGAATCGATCTCTTCGACGGCGTCGCCATAGAGTCCGCGTTGGCTCTTTCCCTCGAATTCCTTCGAACGGAAGAGCGGCACGTGCGGCAGATTGTGCGCGAGGTACAGGAAAAACGGCCGGTTGCGGTGCGCTTTGATGAACGCAATCCCCTCGTCTGTATAACGCTTCGTGAGGGTGGTCTGCTGCGCAGGACGTTCGACGATGCGGCCGTCCCGCATCAGCGGGACGTTGAAGTCGTCAATCGTCGCGTCCATGTAGCGTCGGAGACGCTCGTCGGCAGGCAGGCCGGCGGAGGTTTGGTCCATGTCGTTCGAGTACGGAATGCCGAAGTAGGAATCGAACCCCTGCTGCATCGGCATGTACTCGGGCAGCAGGCCGAGGTGCCACTTGCCGACCGCGGCCGTCGCATACCCGCGCGCCTTCAAGACCTCCGCCACGGTGATCTCGTCCGGCTGCAGCCCCCCGGTCGAATCGGGAAACAGCACGCCACCCGCGAGCCCGGTACGCACCGCGAGACGCCCGGTCATCAGTTGCGCGCGGCTGGGCGTACACACCGGCGCGGTGTAGAAGCTCGTCCACCGCTGTCCCTCGGCGGCCATGCGATCGAGATTCGGCGTGCGGAGCGTCGGGTGGCCATAGCTCCCGAGATCACCATAGCCCTGGTCGTCGGTCAGGACAATAACGAAGTTCGGCGGAGCCTTCAGCGGCTGCGCCTGGAGATTCACCGACAGCGCCGCGGCTATCGCGAGCGCGACTCGTGCCGTGACTGAAACCGGGATCCGTCTCATGCGCGCTCCTGGAACCGAAAACCCAAAACCCACAACCTCAATCGTAGTATTGCCTATACATCCCCCGCCTGAAGATCCACCCCCCGAGCGGCCCGAGCCATCGGAGGACGTGGTACATGTAGCCGAGGTCCATCAGCTCGATCAGGTTGCCGTCGAAATCCTTCGCAAAGAAGAACGAGTGTCCGCGGGGCGATCGTTCCGGCCGGCCGAGGCACTCGACGCCCTTGCTCTGCAGGAAGTCATACCACTTGTGCAGGTTGCTGACGTCGAACGAGATGTGCGTCAGCCCCACCTTGTTCCAGGGAATCGCCTGCGGCGGGAGTTGCGGCTCGAAGGCGAAGATTTCCAGCACGGCACCGCCCGGCACGCGGATCCACCCGATCTTGCAACTGCCGTGCTCCGCGTCGACCCCGAAAAACGCACGCACGCGGTCGGGCGGCGTATCCGCGACGCCGACGAGCGGGCAGCCGAACACGTCCCAGTAGAACTTCACAGCCCGGTTGAAGTTGGACACCGTGATGCCACTGTGGCTGAAGGAGCGAGCTTTCATAGTTCGTTGTCTTTGATGTGATCCGCGACCCGCAGCGCCTGGGCGGCGATCGTGAGCCCCGGATTCACCGCCGCGGACGAGGGAAAGAACGAGGCGTCCACAACAAATAGATTTTCGACGTCGTGGGCGCGGCAATAGATGTCGAGCACGGACGAACGGGGATCCGTGCCGAAGCACAACGTGCCGCACTGGTGCGTCGTGTTGGTGTTTCCGTGGGAGTGCTTGACCACGATCCAGAATCCCAGGCGCCGCAGGATGCGTCGGGTTTTCACGACGAGTTGGCGGTGCGTCCTGAGGTTGTTCGGACGGTAGCGCAGGTGGATCCGGCCGTCGCGATCGAGGGTCACCCGGTTCTCGACACGTGGAAGGTCCTCCGACATCACGAGCCAGTCCACCCCGCGGGACACCCAGGCCTCGAACGCCCACAGCGGAATCCATGGGACAACGGTCTGCGCCATCACTCCGTGCGTGCGTCCCTGGGATTGTATCTGGCCGAGCGGATACGCCGTGCCCGGACCGTGAAGATAGAAGTCGTTGATGGCGACCGTCTTCTGGAACACCGTCGAGTTTTTCCGAAACGGATGAAACCCCTGCATCATCGTCGCAAGATGCGCCATGTAGCGCGCCCCGACGAGGCCGGACGAATTCGCCAGCCCGTGAGGATGCTTGTCGTTCGACGAACGCAGCAGCAGCGCCGCCGAGTTCACCGCTCCGCAGGCGACGATCACGAGTGGCGCCTGGATGCGAAGTGTCTCTCCATTTCGTTCCACTTCCACCGCGTCCACCCTGCGGCCGGAAGGATCGGTGAAGAGGCGGCGCGCGGTGGCATTCGTCCAGAGGGTCACATTCGGCCGTTGCAGCGCGGGACGCACGCAGCACACCTCTGCGTCGCTCTTCGCGTGCCGCTTGCAGACGAACGAGTTGCACGTATTGCACAGGATGCACCCGTCGTCTTCGCCAACCCTGAGCAGGCCGAGAGGCAGCGGCGAGGGGTGAAGCCCCTGTGCCCGAAGATTCTCGACGATCGCGGCCATCCCCGGCTCGTGGGGGACCGGTGGATGGGGGTACGGTCCACGGGACGGCTCGGTCGGATCGAACCCTTCCGCTCCGCGCACGTGATACAGCCGTTCGGCGCGCGCGTAGTACGGCTCGAGGGTGTCGTAATCGATCGGCCACGCAGGCGACAGGCCGTCAACGTGCTCAACCGCCTGGAAGTCTTCCCGCCGGAGACGGTAGAGGACGCTGCCCCAGTACTTGGTGTTCCCACCGACACCGTAGTGCGTATAGGGGGTGAACTCCCGGCCCCGATCGTCGATCCACCGTTCCTTCGTCCGGTAGCGCAAATGCTTCCAGACCGCTTCGGGGTCCCAGTTTTCGTCTTCCTGGGGGACGAAATCGCCGCGCTCGAGGATCAGGACTCGCGCCGAGGTCTGCGACAGCGCCTGCGCCATCGTTCCACCGCCGGCGCCGGTGCCGATAATAACGATGTCGTAGTGTTGGTTCACTGCCAGGTGTGGCGTATGTTCACGTGGTGCTGTCCCTGAATTATATAATCCGCTCACCTGTTTCGGAGGAATCCCGCGTATGACGAAAGTATTTGCCGCGTTCCCGGCGTTGGTGGTCTTCACGCTCGGTCTGGCCTCGTCGGCGGGGGCAGCGGATCTGCGCCTGGGCCTGGTCGGCACCGACACCTCGCACGTCATCGGCTTTGCCGCCGCGTTCAACGATCCCTCGTCTCCCAGCCACGTACCCGGGGCCCGCATCGTCGTGGCCTTCAAGGGGGGCAGCCCGGACCTGCCGCAGAGCCGGGATCGCATCGACGGCTTCACCCGCCAGCTGCAGGACAAATTTGGCATCGAAATCGTCGGCTCCATCGCGGAGCTCTGCAGGCGGGTGGACGGCGTGCTTCTGACAAGCGTCGATGGACGCGTGCACCTCGCGCAGGCTCGCGAGATCATCAACGCGCGGAAGCCCATGTTCATCGACAAACCGCTGGCGACGACGCTCGAGGATGCGCGAGAGATCGCCAGGCTCGCGAAGGATGCGGGCGTGCCGTGGTTCAGCACATCCACGCTTCGATACAGCGTCGCGAGGCTGAAGGCCGCCGATCTCAGCGGCGTCGATGTCTGGGGTCCCGGCCCGCTGTCGGAGCATCACCACCTCGATCTCTCGTGGTACGCGATTCACGAAGCCGAGATGCTGTTCACGCTCCTCGGCCCCGGCTGCGAAGAAGTGACCCGCGTCGAGTCCGCCGACGCAGCCGTCGTGGCCTGCCGGTGGAAGGACGGCCGGATCGGGACGATGCGCGCGCTGCGGCCGTACTCAGATTTCGGCGCTGTGTTGTTTCACAAGGACGCCAAGGACGCCAAGGGACAAAGCTCGCAGGTCGTGGCCGTGAAGACGACTCAGGCGGAACTCGAACGCGACCTCTTGAAGTTCTTCACCTCAGGCATTCCCCCTGTTCCCAACAGCGAGACGCTCGAGCTGATGGCGTTTCTCGATGCCGCTCAGCGAAGCAAGGCCGCGGGCGGCACGCCGATGCGGCTCCGGTAGCTCCTCTTTTTTCAGCACACTGAGCATGGATGGCTGGTGAGAGGTTCGGAGTGAACGCCCCGGAACACCGGGCGGCGGTGGACGAGGCGGATGCGACGGTGATCGCCCGGCTCGCGGATGGCGATCCGTCCGCGCTCGGGACGCTGTACGACCGCCATGCGCGTGCGGTGTACTCACTCGTGTATCGGATCGTGCGCCACAGTCACGATGCCGAGGACGTCACGCAGGAAGCGTTTACGCAGGTGTGGCAGCAGGCGCAGCGGTACGATCGGGCGCGCGCGACGGTCGTGGGATGGTTGTTGATGATCGCCCGGACACGCGCGCTCGATCGGCTCCGGTCCCGCGCGGGCGGCCTGGGGCGTGCGGCGTTCGGTTCAGATGAGTTCGACGGCCTGATTGCGGAGCATGCGGGGGACCAGGAAGCGAACGCGATCGCGGCGCAGACTGCCGGTCGATTGCGCGCAATCGTCGGCAGCCTTCCCGACGCGCAGCGCGAAGTGCTCCACCTGGCCTTTTACCGTGGCTTGACGCACTCGGAAATCGCCGACACGCTGAACACACCGCTCGGCACGATCAAAACGCGGCTACGCACGGCACTGATGCGGCTTCGCGACACGCTGCAGGCGACACCTGCCGGTCATCCCGGGAGCGAGGCGTCATGACGCACGAGGAGTTGCGAGATCTCACCGCTGCCTACGCGCTCGGCGCGCTCCCAGACGATGAGCGGCGCGACGTCGAGGCGCACCTCGCACAGTGCGCGGAATGTGCGGCGGACGCGCGTTCGTTTGCGCCCGCGCTCGAAGCGCTGGCTCTGGACGTGGAGCCGATCGCGCCTCCCGCGCATCTCAGGGCCAGGGTGCTGGGCGCGGTGTCCGCGCCGCATGCGACCGCGGGAAAAGTGTCCATGCCGGACACGCCTGCCCGCCGCGCGCACTGGGGGTGGAACAGCCTCGCGCTGGCCGCCGCGGCCGTGCTCGTCGTTGCGGTTGGGCTGTTCGCCGCGGCGTTACGCTCGAGACTGGCCGACGTGGAGCGCGCGTACGCGGACGCGAACGCGCGCGCGCAGGCTGCGCTCATCGA
>JANNHC010000079.1:0-5059 GCA_031404215.1 Acidobacteriota bacterium | reverse complement strand
GCCGGCGCCGAGGGTGATGGCGACCACGGCGCCACACGTTCGCGCCAACCTTATCCGCCAGGGGGTTCTCGTCATAGCGTCTCCGCGTGAGGCAGCGCTACCAGGCTGCGTTACGGCATCAGGACCAAGGGGTCAGGACCGGGTCGGTCTCCTATCTCTTCCGTTCAGGTGGCAGCTCCACACTGTACAGCGTGTTGCCGGCGGCGTTGCGCAGCGTGGCCGTCAAGGCCTCGGTCTTCGCGTCCACCCGCAGCGTTCCGAAGAACTGCAGGCCGTCGCTCGGTGGCCGGTTGGGTTTCATGCCGCGCGGGATCCCGACGAACTTTACCTCCGGCCCGAACGTGCCATCCAGTTCCGCCGGGCCGAACGTGCCCGCATGCGCGGGACCGGCCACGAACTCCCAGAACGGATGGAAGTCGGTGAAGGCCGCCCGCGACGGATGGTAATGGTGCGCCGCGCAATAATGCACATCGCCGGTCACGAACACCACGTTGCGAATCCGCCGATCGCGGACGAATCTGAGCAGACCCGCAAGCTCCAGCTCGCGGCCGAGCGGCTGACCGCCTTCCCGGTTGGCCACGGCTTCGTACGCCGCGCCGTCGCCGACCACGAGCCCTATCGGCATGTCGCTCGCGACGATCTTCCACGTGGCGCTCGACGCCAGCAGCCGGCGCTTCAGCCACTCCACTTGCGCCGCTCCAAGGAGGCCGGATTCCTCAGAAAGCACCGTCTGTCGGTTCGCGGAGTTCGGCCCGCGATAGCTGCGCATGTCGAAGCCGAAAATGTCCACGAGCGGTCCGAATCGGCAGGCGCGATAGATGCGCTCGGGATCGGCCGGGTCGAAGCGCATGGGCGTGTACTCCTGGAACGCCCGCTTCGCGCGCGCCGCGAGCAGCGCGACGCTCTTTTCGACGTGCGGCATGTCCGCGCCGAGGATCTCGGTGGGATACCAGTTGTTGAGGACCTCGTGATCGTCCCAGATGACAAACTGCGACAGCGACGCGTTGAAACGCCGCACGTGCTCGTCCAGCAGGTTGTAGCGATGATTGCCGCGGAACTCGTCGAGCGTCTCGGCGACCTTGCTCTTCTCCGGCGTCATCAGGTTGCGCCAGATTCGGCCATCGTCCAGCGTCACCTCCGCCTGCAGTGGCCCGTCCGCGTAGATCGTGTCGCCGGTATGGATGAAGACGTCGGCGCCGGCCTTGTGCATCGCGTCGTAGAGGCGCATGCCCCCCATGTCGGGGTTGATGCCCCATCCCTGCCCGACCGTGTCCGCCGTCCACGCCACCGTGACGTCACGCGGGGTGCGTCGCGACGGGGGGGTCGTGAAGCTGCCTGCGATTGGCTCACTCCAGACCTTGAGATCCTTCAGGCTCTGGAAGCGCGCGCGATAGGAGATGCGCTGGCCCTCGCGGAGACCGGACAAATCCACGCGGGCCGTGAAGTCCGTTGCCTCGAGCGCGGCAGGACCGATCACGCGATTCGCGTTCGCGAACGACCCGGTCGTCGAGTACTCGACGACGAGTCGAGCGGGCCTGTCCGTCCGGCTCCAGACGATGGCGCGATCGCCATCGACGTCCCCGGCCGTGGCGCCAAACGCGGCGGACGGCCGCGACGCCTCCGCGGTGACGATCGCCGGCGCCTGGCCTGCCGCGCCGGAGCCTGCGGCGAAGGGGGGGCCAGTCGCTCGCACGCCCGCCCCGAAAATCGCCACGCCTGCCTGGATGAACGCTCGACGACCGAGTTCGTGTGACGTCATATCGCTGACCTACGAGGCGACGAACTGGCCGGCGAGCATTTGCTCCACCTCGGCGAGCGTCGGCGCCGAGTTGATGGCGCCCAGGCGCGTGCAGCTCACGGCGGCCGCGGCATTCGCGAACCGCAGCACAACGGGTGTCGCCCATCCGGCGAGCACGCCGTAGACATATCCGGCCCTGAAGACATCGCCGGCACCGGTCGTGTCCACCGCATGCACGGTGAACGCCGGGACGTGGATCACGCGATCGCCATCAAGGGCCATCGAGCCCGCGGTGCCCAGGGTGACGCACAGCACGCCGTCGTGCGCCTTCCGCAGCTTGCGCAGGCCACGCTCGGGATCGCTCTCGCCGGTCAGCGCTTCAGGGACGTGCTCTGCGAGCACGGGCCTCGACACGTGCGCCACGAGCTCGGGCGTGCGCTCGGTGACCCGATCGAGATCGCACGTGACCAGCAGGCCGCGCTCGGACGCCAGGCACGCCGCGCGGATGGCGGCGGGTTCGTCCACTCCATCCACGTGCAGCGCGCGCGCATCGAACATGCCCGAGTGAACTTCCGCCTCGTCGAGCGCCAGGCGGTTGTCGCGGTGCCACAGCACGGTGCGTTCACCCGTGGATTCATCGACGAGAATGATCGCGAAGCGGCTGGCCGCCTCGTGCACGACGACCCCCGCCAGATCGACGCCGTGGCGCGTCAGCTCCTCGCGGATCCGACGGCCGTTCTCGTCGTTCCCGATCGGCCCGAGGTAGCGCGTCCGCAACCCAAGCAGGCTGCCCGCCGCCAGCATGGTCGCCACCTGTCCGCCGCATGCATCGAACTTCGAGTTGATGCGCAGCTTCGACGGCACCCCGGGTCCCGGCGCCTGCGGCAGCAGGTTCACGTAATCCAGCGAGCTTTCACCGATTCCGACAACGTCTACTGAACCGCGCACAAGCCTGGCTGCCCCTTCTTCGACGCGCGCTTCAGTTCCTGCTCGCGCTCGAGTACGCTGACGCCGCTCGTGATCCAGGCACGCGCCGGCTCGTTCTGCAGGTAATGGCCGAACCCACTGGAGGATTCGCTGGCGGTCGTCCGCCCGGTTGGCCTTCTTCCGGCCGCCGGCGGGAGCTTCGACTGGGTTGCCACCTCGGCGGCAAGGCTGGCGAGGGCCATCGAGAGGGTCAAAGTGCCTATCGCATGTGATTGCATGACGCACCTTCCGGGAGGGTCACAAGGTCGTGTCGCGAAATCCTCTCCGAAAGCCGAGCTTCGGGCAAGTTGCACCATAATAGAATGGCCTTTGGGCCTGCCGCGACGTATTGTTAGCACACGCGGTTGCCGACGACAGCCAATCCGGCGGGACGGCCACAGCCGTCCCAAAGAGGAGACCCCTACGTGCACGTGCATCTGATCAACCCGAGCCATCTTGCGTTTGGCGTGGGCGTTATTACGCCCCGCTGGCTCTACGTCCTTGCGGCCGCGACGCCGCAGCCCTTCGGCGACCCCCTCATCACGGACGAGACCCTCGAGGTTCTCGACCCGTCGATCATTCAATCCGGGGACATCGTCGGGATCGGCATTCACACGGGGAATGCGCTGCGAGGCTACGAGGTCGGACGGATCGCCCGCGAGCGGGGGGCCTGGGTGGTGTTTGGCGGTATCCACGCGACGCTCTACCCGGAGGAACCGCACACGCTCGGTGGCGCGCATGCCGTGGTCAAGGGGGACGGCGACATAGCCTGGGGCCTTGCCGTGAACGATTGCGCCGCGGGCGCCCCGAAGCTGGTTTACGAGGGCGGGAAGGTTGACGCCAGCGCCTTCCTCCCGGCCCGATGGGACCTCATTCCGCCCAACAAATACATGTGGGCGTCGGTGCAGACCGTCCGTGGCTGTCCGAAGCATTGCTCGTTCTGCTCCGTGTGGAGAACCGACGGGCAGAAACCGCGTCAGCGCGGCGCCGACTCGGTCATCGGCGAGATTGTCGAACTCCGCAGGCGCGGGTTCCGCTTCATCGCGCTCGCGGACGACAACTTCTACACGGTGACGCTCACCGACATCAAGATGGCGGCGCGCCGCGCCGACCAGGGCCAGCGCATGTACCTCGAAGGCCTGCGCGCGGAGCGCTTCGAGCTGATGGAGAAGCTCGCGAAGCTCCCGAAAGACATGGTGTTCTTCACACAGATCACCATGGAGGCGGCGGAAGATCCCGCCTTTCTCGAAGCGATGCGGCGCGCGCGCATCAAGGGGGCGCTCGTCGGCGTCGAGGCCGTCACGCCCGAGGGGTTGAAGGACGTCTACAAGGACTTCAACTACGCCGGTGAAACACTCGTCGAGCGGCTGCGCGCGTTCAAGGACGCCGGTGTCCACGTGCTGGGATCGTTCATTTTCGGCCTGCCGAGCGATCGGCCTCACACGTTCGAAGCGACCTCCGAGATCGCGACACGCGCGGGTGTGACGTTCGCGCAGTTCGTCATGCTCACGCCGTTCCCCGGCACGGTCGATTTCGCTGCCTGGGAAAAGACCATGGAGCAGGATCCGACACGCATCGGCGGCGTGCCGATCACGCGGCACTGGCTGATTCCGCAGGCGCTGCGACCGAAGGTCTATACGCCGCATCCGGTCATGGACGCCGACGAGATCCGCCGGCGGACCCAGGGCGTGTGGGACGATTTCTACAGCCTGCCGAAGATCTGGGAGCGCTCGAAGTGCGTCAATTCGCTGAAAATGCGTCTCGCGTTCGTGATGTGCTCGAAGCTCTACCGCCAGATGTACGCGAACACGGGAATTGCGACCGACAGCGCGCGCGTGAACCGCTCGGCGCGATGGGCCCGGTTGATCGCCGCCCCATGCCGCCGCCTCTTCGCCGCCCCGCCCATGCCAGAATTGCAAGTACCCGCTGAATCTCGGGCCCTGCTGGGTGCTACAGGGTTCGGTTCTCCGAGTTCTACGAAGGTCTAGAGCACCTGAACATGGTGGAACCTCAGGGAATTCGATAGAACCCGTGGAACCCGGCAGAACCTAAACGCGGCATCTGTTTTGCTGGCTGTTCCTTGAATGCGGGGTTTGGCCCCGTATTTGTATCGGTTATGTACAGACAGTAAATAAAGTGCTTCGTCGAAAGACGAGAGACTATTTCAAACACAGCCCACGGCCGGCCTGGGCCAAGGAATCCGTGCCGCTGCGCCTGGTCGGCACCGCCTCGGGCTTCTGCAACATGGGGCCGCTGCTGGGCGGCATGCTGCTGCAGCCGGCGATGGGCTGGATCCTTGACCAGCGCTGG
This sequence comes from Acidobacteriota bacterium, assembly GCA_031404215.1. Lineage (GTDB taxonomy): Bacteria > Acidobacteriota > Vicinamibacteria > Vicinamibacterales > 2-12-FULL-66-21 > JALZOC01. The sequence goes on along the minus strand of JANNHC010000079.1, from coordinate 45 downwards.
AACGGCGCGCTGGCCGGCGGCGTGCGCATCTACGACGCGGGCGCC
>JANNHC010000078.1:0-8973 GCA_031404215.1 Acidobacteriota bacterium | reverse complement strand
TTCACTTCGAGGCCGCTGCCTCGAGGGCGGCCAACGCTCGCCGCAGGCGTTCGTCCGCCTCTCTCGCGACGTCCTGTAGCGCGGGATTCGCGCCAACAATCCCGAGCGCGACGAGCGGCGCCATGGCCGCGACCACGCTCTGATCGCTGGCCGTTTCGTAGACGATGACGTTGCACGGCAACAGCAGCCCGATCTCGAGCTCGGCATGCAGGGCACGGTCGGCCAGCATCGGATTACAGGCGCCAAGAATCACGTACTTCCGGAAATCTCGATTCAGTTTCATCTTCAGCGTCTGCTGCACGTCAATGGTCGTCAGCACGCCGAAGCCTTCAGCCTTCAGCGCCTCCGTGGTATCAGTCACCGCGGTGTCGAAGGAGACTGGAAGCGTGACACTCAATCCGTATGCGCTGTGTTCCATGATTCACCTCAGCTTTTCCGTGATCCGCGGCTCCAAGCCAGGGGGCGTGGAGGCATCCGCACCGTGCGCTCAGCCGCGGGCCCCAGCCTTACGAAGAATCGCCATCATCAGACACCACTGCGTAAACGCCGATTGGAACAGGTTCAGTCCCACGAACAGCGTAAACCACAGGAAGTTCGGGTTGACGTAAATCCCCAGCAAGACGCTCGCGGCCACGAAACCGCCGGCAATCATCCGCAGCGAACGTTCAACGCTCATGATGCTCCCTCATATGTGTGTTCACGACGCGACTTCTATCGGCGCCGCCACTCTCACCTGGTCGGTACGTTCGTGGCGCTTCGCCATGTAGTACAGGACCGGCACCGCCATGCGCGACAGCAGGAGCGACGCCACCTCACCAGCCATCAGCGAAATGGCCAGGCCCTGAAAGATCGGATCGAACAGGATCACGCCGGCCCCGACGATGACGGCGGCCGCGGTGAGCGCCATTGGCCGAAACCTCACGGCACCGGCGTCGACGACCGCCTGCTCGAGCGGCACCCCGTCGCGGAGTCGCAGCTCGATGAAGTCCACCAGAATGATCGAGTTGCGCACGACGATGCCGGCGCCCGCGATGAAGCCAATCATCGACGTCGCGGTGAAGAACGCGCCCATCGCCGCATGCGCCGGAAGGATGCCGACAAGCGAGAAGGGGATCGCGGCCATGATGAGAAGCGGGGTCTTGAACGACTGGAACCAGCCGACGACGAGCACGTAGATGAGCAGCAGCACCGCCGCGAAGGCGAGGCCGAGGTCCCTGAATACTTCGATGGTGATGTGCCATTCGCCATCCCATTTCATCGCGTACCTCGACGAGTCGAACGGCTGCGTCGCGTTGAACACCTCCAGCCCGTATCCCTCGGGCAGCTTCATGCGCGCGATGGCCTTGTTCATCTCGAGGATGGCGTACACCGGACTCTCGTTCTGTCCCGCGAGGTCGCCCGTGACGTAGGTCACGGCCTGCAGGTTCTTGTGATACAGGCTCGGCTCCGCAGAGGTGCGCATGGCGCGGGTGAGCTCGCCAACCGCCACGGGCCTGGTCCCGCTCAGGCGCAGCGATTGAATCGCCTCGAGGCTTCGGTCGGCGCGCGGCAAGCGAATGACGATCGGGATGTCTTCCCGCGCCTGCGCGTCGTGCAGCAGCCCCACGATCTCTCCCGAGCCGGCCATCCGGACCACGGACGCCACGGCGCTCGACGAGAGTCCCGCCGCGGCGGCTTTTTCCCCATCCACCGCGAGCGTGACTGTCGAGTGCGGCGCCTCGACGTACCAGTCGGTATCCACCACCCCTGGCGTCTGCTCGAAAATCGCCTTGATCTGCGCCGCCACGTCCGTTCGCCTGGTGGCATCTGGTCCGTAGACTTCGGCCACAAGCGTCTGCAGGACCGGTGGTCCCGGCGGTACCTCCGCCACCTGTAGCGTGGCACCCAACGACCGCGCGATCGGCAGCAGCCGGTCGCGCACGCGCCGCGCCACGTCGTGGCTCTGCGCCGACCGCTCGCCTTTGGCCACGAGATTGACCTGCAGGTCGGCCAGGTGTGGCGCCCGGCGCAGGAAGTAGTGACGCACGAGCCCGTTGAAGTTATACGGCGCGGCCGTGCCGACGTACTGCTGCACATTGACGACGGTCTCATCCTCCAGGGCGGCCGAGGCCAGTGCGGAGGCGACACGCGCGGTGGCTTCGAGCGCCGTGCCCTCAGGCATGTCGACCATCACCTGGAACTCGCTCTTGTTGTCGAAGGGCAACATCTTGACCGTGACCAGCGCGAACGGCACGAGCGCCATCGCGGCGAGCAGCAGCACCGCCACGCCCGCGAGAAAGAGCGCGCGTATCCGGCCGCTCGCGATGAGCGGGCCCATCACGCGCCGATAGAGACGCGTGAAGAGATCCTCTTCGCCATGGTCGTGATGGGCGGCCGGTTTCAGGAGCCGCACCGCCGCCCACGGCGTCACCACAAAGGCCACCACGAGCGAGAAGACCATTGCCGCCGAGGCGCCGACGGGAATCGGTCGCATGTAGGGGCCCATCAATCCGCCGACGAAGGCCATGGGCAGGATGGCCGCCACCACGGCGAGCGTGGCCAGGATGGTGGGGTTGCCCACCTCGTCCACGGCGCGAAGCGCCACGGCGGCAAATCCGTCCGACTCGCCGGTGCTCAGACGCGCGTGTCGCACAATGTTCTCCACCACCACGATCGCGTCGTCCACGAGGATGCCGATGGAGAAGATCAGGGCGAAGAGCGTGATGCGGTTCAACGTGTAGCCGTAGAGGAAGAACATGAACAGCGTCAGCGCCAGCGTGACCGGAATCGCGATGAGCACCACCGCCGCCTCGCGCCGCCCGAGCACGAGCCAGATGAGCGCCGCCACCGAGAGCACCGCGAGCAGCATGTGCCAGAGCAGTTCGTTGCTCTTCTCGGCGGCGGTCTCGCCGTAGTCGCGGGTGATCGCGAGGTGCACGTCTGACGGCACGAGCGTGCCCTTCAGCGTGTCGAGCTTCTCGCTCACGTGACGCGCGACGTCGATGGCGTTGGTGCCCTTGCGCTTGGCCACCGCGATCGTGACCGCTGGGTGGGCGCCTGTCTCGCGTGATTGATAGGTGACGTACGACGTGGGCTCGGCATCGCCGTCCACGACTTCGGCCAGATCGCTCACGAGCACGGGACGCCCGCTCCTGGCGCTGACCACGACGCGGCGGACCTCGTCGGCCGTCCGCAGCCGGCTACCGGCTTCGAGGCCGGTGATCTGTCCACCCGTCACGGGCCCCGACGCCGCGCCTCGCGCGTTGGTGTCGCCGATCGCGCGCTGCACCGCCAACGGGTCCAGCCCGTAGGCGCCGAGCCGTGCCGGATCGACGTCCACCCGCAGCTGACGCGGCCGCCCGCCGATGAGCGTCACCTCGGACACGTCGGTGACTTCTGCGATCGCATCGCGCAGTTGCGCGGCCAGCGCCCGCAGCTGGTCGTCGCCGTAGCGCGCCGACCAGACGGTCACCGCCAGGATCGGCACGTCGTCGATCGAACGGGGCTTGACGATCGGGCCGATGACTCCGGGCGGGATGCGATCGGCGTGGGCCGCAAGCTTCTGATTGAGCCGGACGAGGGCCGCTTCTTCCGCTTCGCCGACCCTGAAGCGGACGACGACCATCGCCTGTCCGGGAGACGATGTGGAATAGACGTACTCGACGCCGGGCACCTCCCAGAGCAGTTGCTCCATCGGACGCGTCACGCGCTGTTCGACGTCGGCCGGCGTCGCGCCTGGCATCTCCACGAATACGTCCACCATCGGGACGACGATCTGCGGCTCCTCTTCCCGCGGTAGCGCCACGACCGCCAGCGCGCCGAGCGCCACCGAGGCGAGGATGAAAAGCGGTGTCAGCTTCGAGTGGATGAACGCCGCCGCCAGTTTTCCGGCCGCGCCGTAGGAGGCAGCCATTAGCGGCCGCCCACCGTGACGCGGCTTCCGTCGGTCACCGCGGGAGGCGCTGCGAGGATCACCACGTCGCCCTCGGCAAGACCGGCCAGCACCTCGGTCCCGCTCGCATTCACGAGCCGGACGCGTGCGATGCCCTTCTCCACGACGAAGACAGACGTCACTTGCCCGCGCTGCACGAGCGCGCCCGCGGGCACCGTCAGGGCGCGCCGCGCCTGGACGTTGAAGTGCGCGCGACCGAACATCCCCGAGCGCAATGAGCCGACGGTCACTGGCAGCGTGATTTTGACCAGAAACGCACGCGCATCGGCATCGACCGCGCGGCCAATTTCCGCCACCGTGCCACTGACCGTCGTCGCGGCGCCACCCGATCCTGAGTCGAGCGAGACCGGCACGACGGCGCCGGGCGCGATCTGTCCGATCCGTGATTCGTCCACGCGGACGTCGAGCCGGAAGCCCCGTGTATCCTCCAGGCGCATCAGCGGCGTACCGGGTGCCGCCATGTTGCCAGGCTCGACCATCTTGTCGGTCACCAGCCCGTCGAAGGGCGCCGTAAGAAGCGTGACTCTGTCGTGCCTGCCGCCTCGCTGGCAGCGCGTGCGCCCTCCACGCCTGACACAGCGGCTTGCGCCCTGGCCGCGGCCCCGGCCGCGCGCGCTTCGGCCGCCCGCAGGGCGCCGGTGGCGTCGTCGAGCTCCTGCGCCGTGGCCGAGCGCCTGGCATGCAGGCCTGCAATGCGTTCGTGCGTCGCGCGCGCCAGCGCGAGGGCGGCATCGGCCCCCTGCCGCTCGGAGGCCGCGGCGGTGACGCCCTGATCAGCCGCCAGCGCGGCCGCGCGCGCGCTTCGCGCATGGGCGCCAAGATCGCGTCCGTCGAGCACGATCAGCACCTGACCCGCACGCACGCGATCGCCCGGCGCCACATGGACGTCCCGGACTGGCGCCACGATGCGCGCCATGATCGTGGCGGTCGTCCGTGCCTGGACCACGCCACCTGCCTCGAACGTGCCGGCAATGTCGGCCATGCCCACAGTCGCGACCGTAACGGGAATCGCCGCGGCCACGTCGGCGGGTGTCGTCTTCGTGCCACTCGAACAGGCCGGCAGGGCGACGCCCGCGAAGCCAGCGAAGGCCATGACGACGACGCCGCCCGCAAGTTGTGCATGTCTTCTCGCCATCATGTCGGTCATCGCCTTCCCAGGGTCCGTGCGAGCGCCGCTGTTTCGGTGAGCACCGCCACCTGAGCGGCGATCTGTTGTGTCTCGGCCTGCACCACGGCTTCGGCGGCGCGCAGCAGCGACGCCACGTCGGTCAACCCGGCCTCGTAGCGGTCGCGGACAATACGCCGGCTCTCACGCGCCTGCTCCACAGCCGCGCGGCCGACCGCATCGCTGGCACGGGCCGCGTCGAGGCGAGCGACGGCGACGTAGACGTCCAGACGGGCGGCGGTTTCCGCCTTCTCGCGTTCCAGGGCGCGTCGCGTCGCCTGCTCGCGGGCTTCGGCGAGCCGCGCCCTGTCCGCGAACCCGTGGAACACGTTGATGCGCGCCACGGCCCCCACGACCCAGCTCGAGGTTCGTGTGTTCCATCCACCGCCGTTGAATTCCCAGCCGCCCTGCGCCGTCACTTGCGGCAGAAATGCGGCGCGCGCCGCCGTCCGGGTCGCGCCGGCGAGTTGTTCCTGCAGCAGCGCGAGCTGTACGTCGGGCCGGTTCTTGATCGCCTCGGCTTCGAGCGACGGGAGATCGGTCGCCTCGGTCGCGGCGACGGCGGGCGACCGATCGAGAACGAAAGCGTCGCCCAGCGATTCGCCCATCAACTGATTGAGCTGCGCGCGGGCGATCCGTTCGTCAGACGCGGCCCGAATCTGCTGCTCGCGAGTGCGAGACACGTACACATCGAGTTGCAGGACATCGGCATCGGTGACCAGTCCCGCGTCACGCCGGTTGCCGGCCAACTCGCGGTCCGCTCGGGCGGTTTCGGCGGCAGCCGCGGCAGACTGGCGTGCGGCCGCCGCGAGAAGGACGCGTCCATAGGCGTCCGTCACGCTGGCGGCCAAATCGTGGTCGACCATCAGGCGATTGGCCGTCGCTATGTCGTGGCCAATGCCGGCAGCGGCGACATTCGCTCTGGTGGCGCCGTCGAACAATGACTGCTCGACCATCACCGCCGAGCGAAAGTTGTCGAGGGCGTCGGGATGGTTGAGCGCGCCGAGCGCGAAGTCGGTGGCCGTGAACTGGCGCTGGGCCAGCAGCGAGCTGAAGACGAACACAGGCTGATTGCCACGCTGCCAGGACTCGGCGACGTCCACCTTGGGCCAATAGCCGGCGCGAGCCTGGGTGACGCGCTGCGCGGCCTCGCGCTCGGCGGCCGCGGTGCTGCCGGCATCGGGGTTCTGCTCGCGGGCGCGGGCGATGGCCTCCGTCAGGCTCAGCGGTGTTTGGGCCGCCGCCGGCGCGGCCAGCCAAAGCGCGCTCAAAAGGAGGTAGGTCGCATGGCGGCGTATCATCTAACTGACAGGATTCATGAAACAGGGAATGGTGACAAAGACGGGGAGTGGCACACGTGTCACCAAAAGCCCGCGGATGAATCCTGTTCGCCAGGAGGGTTCGGCGGACCCAGTGCGGGACGAGTACGCGGACCTCGTCCGCTCGGCCGCCACCGGCGATGCCGAAGCGCTCGATCGGTTACTGATGCGCGCACAGCAAGTCGCCTGGCGTTTCAGTACCTCGGTGTGCGGGCATGCGGACGACGCCGAGGATGCGATGCAAGAGGCGCTGATCAAGACGTATCGCTACGTGGGACGGATCCGCGACCCTGGGGCGTTCCGGCCATGGCTGTATCGCACGGTGCGCCACGCTTGTCTGATGGGCCGACGGAAGAAAGCCGGCGAGCCCGCGCGGCTGCAGTCGCTGGACGAGGTGCTGCCCGGCCCCGATGGTCGTGCGCGCCCGGACGCGCCGCATCCAGGGAAGAATCCGGAACAGCTGGCAGACAACGCCGGGCTCCGTCGTCGCCTGCGAAAGGCGCTACACACGTTACCCGGCCCTTCCCGCGCCATCGTGTTCCTGCGGGAGATGGAAGGCTTGTCGACGCGAGAGGTCGCGAAGGTGATGGGTATGTCCGAGGATAACGTCAAGACGCGCCTGCACCGGGCTCGTGTCCAACTCCAGGCGGACTTGGGGAGAGCGGCGAAATGACCGTCCCGCCGCGCCCGTCCGCGCGTTGCCGCACATTGTTGCTGGAGTTGTCGCGTTATCTGGACGGCGACCTGACGCCCTCCCGTCGTCGGACGGTCGAAAGGCACATCCACGCGTGTGCGTGCTGTGGGACGATGTCCGCACGCCTGCGGAGGACGGTGGCCGCCTGCCGCGCCGAAGGGAAGAGGCGGCCCCCCCGCGATGTGATGTTGCGCGCGGCGAAGCGGATCAGGGCGCTGCTTGCGCGCGAGGGGCGACCGCCAGTCGCGGCCGCTCAACCTCGGCGCAGCCCGTCCGGGCCGGCACGGCGCTGACGTGAGGTTAGCGAAGAATCGGAACGAGCGCGATTCCGCCAGTTTGGAGAAGGGGACGGAGGCAGGGCTCGGGCAAGCGCCGCCGCGCGGCCGATCCTGGAACTCGCCGTCCGGACTCTGGCTCCGGAAGACGACGGTCATCGCGGCGCTGTCCCTCGCAGCGATCCTTGCGTACCTCGTGCTTCGCTTCGGCTTCCAAGCCACTCCGGGCAGGTATCAGATTCCCTTGCTGGTCACGCTCGTGCTCGGCGGCCTGCCGCTCCTCTATGACCTGCTGCGGAAGCTCCTGAAACGGGAGTTCGGTTCTGATCTGCTCGGCGGCATTTCCATCATCACGTCCATCCTGTTGGGCGAGTACCTGGCTGGCTCGATCATCGTCCTGATGCTCTCCGGAGGTGAAGCGTTGGAGAGTTACGCGTTGCGCAGCGCCTCTTCGGTGCTGGCCGCGTTAGCCAAACGCATGCCTTCGATTGCCCATCGGAAACGCGCGGCGGACCTGGTGGATGTGGCCCTGGCGGAGATCGCGGTGGGTGACACCCTCGTGATTTATCCGCACGAGATTTGCCCGGCGGATGGCGTGGTCATCGATGGCCACGGGGTGATGGATGAATCCTATCTCACGGGCGAGCCCTTCGAGATTACCAAGACCCGCGGCTCGACGGTGATCTCCGGCGCGATCAACGGCGAGTCGGCCCTGACTATTCGCACGACGCAGCGCGCAGCCGATTCGCGCTACGCGAAGATCATGGGCGTCATGCGCGAGTCCGAGGCCACGCGGCCGCAGTTGCGGCGGCTCGGCGATCAACTGGGGGCCGTGTACACGCCGGTGGCGTTGACTGTGGCCGTTCTCGCCTGGGTGGTCAGCGGTGAATCGATTCGTTTCCTGGCGGTGTTGGTCATCGCCACGCCGTGCCCGTTGCTGCTCGCCATCCCCATCGCCATCATCGGTTCGATTTCCCTCTGCGCCCGCCGGGCGATTATCGTCAAGAGCCCTGTCGTGCTCGAGCAGATAGCGGGATGTCGGACCGCGATTTTCGACAAGACCGGGACGCTCACGTATGGCGAGCCCAAGCTGACGGAGCAACTCATCGCCTCTGGCTTCGCGCAGCGGGACGTGCTGACCCTCGTGGCGAGTCTGGAGCGCTACTCGAAGCATCCTCTGGCCCGAGCCATCCTCGCGGCGGCGAAGGAGGATGCGCTCCAGCTCCCGGAGGCCACGGAGGTGAGCGAGCAGCCCGGTCAGGGGCTGCGGGGAACCGTGTCCGGCCATCAATTGCAGATTACGAGCCGCGGAAAGCTCGCGGCGCAAAAGCTCGCTGGCGCCGATCAGCTTCCTCCGGTCGCCGGGGGACTCGAGTGCGTAGTGGCGATTGACCAGCGCTACGCAGCGGCCTTGCGCTTTCGTGATGCCCCGCGAGGGGAAAGCCATTCGTTTGTAGCGCATTTGGGTCCCAAGCATCAGTTCGGGCGGGTGATGATTGTGTCGGGAGATCGGGAATCCGAGGTCCGGTACCTCGCCGAGCAGGTAGGCGTAACCGAGATATACGCCGAGAAAAGCCCTGAAGAAAAAC
>JANNHC010000077.1:0-10214 GCA_031404215.1 Acidobacteriota bacterium | reverse complement strand
CCTCGCCGCGCAGGCAGAGGCCGAACTCATCGCGGAAGCGCAGTTTGCGCAGACGGCGGCGGCACGGCTCGAGGCGGAAATGGACGCGGCCGCCGCCGCAGACACCGTCGTCCAGCCGATCGTTCGGCCGTCACTGAAGCTTCAGCCGCCGCAGCCTCAGGCCCCGGCGGCGGCGGCGTCCACGGAAGCCTCGCTCGTCGAGCTGCTGCGCGTCGCGGCGTCACACAGCGCCTCAACGGTCTACGCGCTCGTGGATACGCGGCCGATGATGCGCGTCGAGGGCCAGATCGCCCTCGTGGGCACCCACGCCGCCATCGTCGGCGGGGACGTTGAGCGTTTCATCTATGAGTTCGCGCCGCGCGATCTCGTTGCGGCCGCGGCGCCCGAGTGGACCTGTCCGGTGCCCGGCGTCGGGCGCGTGCGCTGCGTCACGTTCCACGATCAGTCGGGGGCGGGCCTGATTTTTCACCTGCCGTCCCCTGACGTCAGCGCCGCGGATGAATTCGGACTCGACAGCGAGCTGCAGGCGCTCTGCGGCCAAGCCGATGGCCTGGTTGTGGTCGCGGGGCCTCGATCGAGTGGAAAGTCCACGCTCCTCAGCGCGTTTGTGGACGTCATCAATCGCACCCGGTACGACCACGTGATCACGATCGAGTCGCAGATTCGCCAGGTGCACGAGAAGCGGCTCTCGTTCATCAGCCAGCGCGAAGTCCGCGGCGACGGCGACGCGATCGCCTCCTCCGCGCGGGCCGCGTTGCGCGAAGGTCCTGACGTGCTCGTCATCGAGGACTTGCGGGCGCCCGAGGCGCTCGTCGCCGCGCTCGACGCGGCACGGGCCGGCCGGCTCGTGTTCGGTTCGATATCCGCGCAGACCGCCCCCGGCGCAATCGAGCGGTTGATCGACGCGTTTCCGGCGGACCGCCGCTCGCAGGTACGAGCGTCGCTCGCGGGCGCGTTGCGCGCGGTCGTGGCCCAGATCCTTGTCCCGAAGATCGCGGGCGGACGCGTCGCCGCGCGCGAGGTGCTCCTCAGCAGCCCCGCGGTGCGCAAGCTCGTCGTGGACGGCGCCATGGTGCAACTCCCCATCGCGATCGAGAGCGGTCGCAGTCTCGGCATGAAGACGATGGTCGATTCCCTCGGCGTCCTCGTTCGCGACGGTGTCGTGGACATCGCCGCCGCCTGCGCGTGCGCGCCCGATCGCGCGGCGCTGGTGTCGGCGCTCGAGCGGGACGGCATCGACGTGTCGGGCGTCGAGAGAAGGGCCTGACCGTGGAAGTCTCGGAAGTCCGGCGGCGGCTTCTCGCCGCCATTGAAAGGGCCCGGCACGCGGCCGCCGCGCGCCGCTCGCGCACCGACGCGGCCGCACTGGACTACGACGCGTTCCTCGGCCAGCGCGCCACGCCAGTCTTTCATCAATTCGCCGCCGCGCTGAATGCCGAAGGGCACGCCTTCACAGTCTTCACGCCCGCCGCGTCGATCCGCCTGGCCAGCGAACGCTCTCCGGAAGAGTTCGTCGAGCTCGTCCTCGACGACACATCCGATCCCCCCGCGGTCGTGGGCCGGACGACGCGAGGCCGTGGACGGCGCATGATCAGTTCGGAACGCGCGATTGGCGGCGGCGCGCCGGTTGCGGATCTGACCGAAGAAGACGTGCTCTCGTTCCTGCTCGACGAGATCATCGATGTGATCGAGCGATAGCGCCGGGTCCGTCCCTCAGCCAACGCCCCTACACAGCCTTCGACTCTTTCAGGTCTTTGATTTCATCGGCCGATAATCCCGCGATATCGGCAAGAATCCGGTCGGTATGCTGGCCGAGCGCCGGCGGCGCCGTGCGAACCGCGCCGGGGGTCCCGGACAGTTTGATCGGGATGCCGAGCACACGAACGGCGCCCGCCGACACGTGCTCAACGGTTTCGATCATCTCCCGCGCGTCGAGCTGGGCATCTCCGAGCACTTCGGCCACGCCGCGAACCGATCCGCAGGGAACCCCCGCCGCCTTCAGCGTGCCGACCCATTCATCGCGGCGGCGCGATCGCAGGCGCTCGACGAGCAGCGGACGCAACGCGTCGTAGTGATCGACGCGCGCGCTGTTGGTGGCGAACCGCTCGTCATCGGCCAGCTCCCGCGCCTCGATGATCCCGCAGAATCGCCGCCACTGGTCGTCGTTCCCCACCGCAATGACGAACTCTCCGTCCGATGCCGGGAATGTTTCGTAGGGCACGATCGTCGGGTGACGGTTGCCCATCCGCCCCGGCGCCAAGCCGGTCGCGAAGTAAATCCCTGCCTGGTATGTCAGCAGCGCCGCCGTGGCGTCGAGCATGCCGATATCGACGCGCTGTCCGCGTCCGGTTCGGACCCGCGCCAGCAGGGCCATCGCAATACCCTGGGCGGCAAACATGCCACTGACGATGTCGGAGATCGCGACGCCGAGCCGGAACGGCGGGCCACCGGCGGCACCAGTGATGCTCATCAGGCCCCCCTCGCCCTGGATGACGGCGTCATAGCCGGGTTCCGTGCGGCGAGGCCCCGTTTGTCCGAAGCCGGAGATCGAGCAGTAGACGAGCCGCGGATACCGGGCCGCGAGCGCATCGTATCCAAGGCCGAGACGCTCCATGGCTCCCGGCCGGAAATTTTCGACCAGCACGTCGGCGTGCTCGAGCAATCGATCGAGCACCGGCTTCACCCCGGGGTGCTTGAGGTCGAGCGTCAGGCTCTCCTTATTCCGGTTGATGCTGAGGAAATACGCGCTTTCACCGTTGACGAAAGGCGGTCCCCACGCGCGCGTATCGTCGCCCCGTCCGGGGTGCTCGATCTTGATGACGCGCGCACCCATGTCGGCGAGGAGCATCGTGCAGTACGGGCCGGACAGGACCCGAGTGAAGTCCAGCACCGTCACGCCGTCGAGCGGTGCGCCGTCAGCAGACATACAATTGAACGATGCCGCCAGATATCATCGTGTATACCGGATCCAATTGACACGGCTGTAACCAGGTGAAGGAGTTTCTTTCACGCGAACAGCAGCCGTTCATCGAAAAGAACGTCGAGGACGACGACTCGGCGTACGGCGAGCTCGTGAGCCTCGGCTTTCGCGTTGTCCCGGTCACCATCGTGAACGGGCGGCCGATCAAAGGCTTTGACGAGCCGGCGCTGCGGGCCGCGCTTGCCGCCGCCGGATCGTGAGCAGGTCGCTCAGCAGCGCATACGCGGTGTGCGTCAGGTTGCCCTCCAGCTGACACACCGCAATCCTGCCAAGCAGATCGGTGTCGAGCACGAGCGCATTGGCCTTGCCGTCGAGGCCCGCCAGCGGATCGGAGGCGGGCAATTCGATCGGTCCGACCGCCGTGACGATCCGTCCGTCGTCTTCGCGAACGGCAGATGCGACGAGCTTCAACCGCCTGCCGTGCGCGATCGCGTGCCGTGCGCGTGCCCCGTCGGCCTCCGTGATGCCGATCCGATGTACCGCCCGAGGCGACGTGCGCGCGTCGAGGAGCACATTCGCGAGCGCGGCGGTCTTCGCCGCGGCGTCCCAGCCGTCGAGATCGAGCGACGCGTCGGCTTCCGCGATGCCTTCGGACTGCATGCGAGACAGGGCGGCGGCGAAGGGCTCGCCATGCTCCATCGCCGTCAGGATGTGGTTGGTCGTGCTGTTCACGACGCCGCGGAAGCCCCGGATCGTCACAGCGGGAAGCGCCTCCCGCACGAAATTGAAAATGGGCACGCCGTCCATCACCGTGCCTTCGAACAGAAAACTGACGCCCCGGGCTTCCGCTTCGTCCCGGAGCGACGCAAAGGCGAAGGCGACCGGACCTTTGTTGGCGGTGATCACATGACAGCCGGCATCGATGCCGGCGCGGATGTGATCGATCGCCGGTTGTCCCGCGGTGATGTCGAGCGTCGTGGTTTCGACCACCACGCGCAGATCGGCCGCCGACTGTCCGAGCCGCTCGATGATGTCGCACGCGCCTGACACCGGGGTTCCCGGCGCCGATCCGCGCGTCAGATCCGCGGTGTCGATCCCCCGCGGATCGTAGTGCGCGCCGTGACGCCGCGTCGCCACGCCAACGACGCGGCATTCAAGGTCGTACTCCTTCGCGAGCAGGCTCCGCCGTTCGTCGAGCAGCGCGGCAAAGCGGCGCCCGACATGGCCGAAACCGACGAGCGCCAGGTCGGCCCGCATGCGCGTGCTCACGCGAGGCTGTCCAGCACCTCTCCGACGAGGTCCAGCGCCGACGACACGTGCGCGGGATGATGTCCGAACCCGATCCGGAGATACCCGTCCATGTCGAAGTGGTCGCCAGGCACCAGGAGCACGCTCTGCTCGTCGCGCAGCCGTTCGACGAGCGTCGTCGAATTGATCGCGTGGCGGTATCGCACGAAGACGATCGCCCCCGCTTCCGGTTTCACGTGCGACAGCCCGGGAGCGCGCTCCTCGATCCATTTGCGCACGACCGGATAGTTCGCCGCGACGATGCCGCGCGTTCGCGCGAGGATTTGCCCGCGATGTGCCAGGGCGACCCGCGCCAGCCGGTCGTTCAGCGCGCCTGGCGCGATCGACGTGTAGTCGTGCACGCCCCAGAGTGTCTCGACGGTCGGTGCGGGTCCCACGACCCAGCCGATGCGGAGCCCCGGCAGCCCGTATGCCTTCGACAGGCCGCTCGTCACGATGCACCGGTCGTAGCGGCCCCAGATCGTGGGTGTCTCCGGCACGTCGAGCTCCGCGCCGCGATAGATCTCATCCGACAGGATCCATGCGCCCGCGCGTCCGGCAATCCGGCAGACTTCATCCAGTTCGGGCGCCGTCATGCACGCGCCGGTTGGATTGTTCGGGTTGCAGAGAAGAATCAGCTTCGTCGCGGGTGTTACCAAGGACTCGAGCGCGGCCAGGTCGGGCCGCCAACGCGATTCGTCCTCGACGAGCGGCCAGGGCCGCACCGCCGCCCCCAGGCCGCGCGCGAGGCCGCGCGCCTGCATGTAGTTGGGCACCATCATCACGACCTCGTCGCCCGGTTCGACGAGATGCCAGAGCGTGATGCAGTTGGCCTCCGATCCGCCGTTGGTGACCTCGACGTGCTCCGCGCTCGCACCGGGGTAGAGCGCCGCGATGGCCTCCCGCAGCGCGAGGGTGCCGTTGGTCTGCGTGTAGCCGAGCTCCTGGCTCAATAACGCGGCGCGATCCTCCTGGGCCGTGACAAGCTCTTCGAGCCGAAGCGGGTGCACGCCGCTTTCGGAGAGATTCCAGGCCACGCGGTGCTCCCACGTAGACTGCAGCCGCTCCATCTCAAAGGGTTCGAGCTTCATGTTCGGTTCAAAAGTGTAACTGAAACCCGCACGCTCGATTGCCTGCGATGGGAAACAACTTGCGCTATCCTGTCAGCGCGCCCCATCCCTGACATGCCTGTTGACCTGCTGCCGGAATTTGCGCTCATCCCGTCGGGGGAATTCGTGATGGGACATGACGCCGCAGACGAGGACGAACGGCCCGCACACGGAGTCCACCTGGAGGACTTCCTGATCGCCGTGCATCCGGTGACGCACGGTGAATACCAGCGGTTCGTCCGCGAGACGGGGCATCGCGCGCCAGCCATTTACGAGCTGCCGCTGGTCGTCACCGCGGGCGGACATGAACGCGAGGCGGCCTTTCGCGCCGCCGGACAGTCCTACATCTGGCTCGACTCGCAGGCGCCGAAGGACCGGCTGGATCATCCCGTGACGCTCGTCCGGTGGGAGGACGCAGTCGCGTACTGTAACTGGCTGTCAGGCGCCAGCGGGCGGATCGTGCGCCTGCCGACGGAAGCGGAATGGGAAAAGGCTGCGCGGGGCGGCCTCAAGGGCAAACGATATCCCTGGGGAGACAGCCTCGATCGCGATATGGCGAATTTCCTCGCCGATCCCTCCCTCAAGACGAGCCAGGGGACAACACGGTGCCGCACCTACCCGCCCAACGGATACGGGTTGTTCGACGTCGCGGGCAACGTGTGGGAGTGGGTCCACGACTGGCACAGTCCGACCTACTACTCGACCTCCCCGTTCCTGTCGCCCGCAGGCCCTCGCGAGGGCACGCTCCGCGTCCTCCGCGGCGGTAGCTGGCTGTCGGCCGATACCCGGATGCTGTCGTGCAGCTATCGCCACAAAGTACCCCCCGATACCTACTCGTATGGGATCGGGTTCCGGGTTGTCTGCGCGACGTAATCTCGGAGGTTCGCGGGTCGATGGCCCGAGCGCGGAGGGAGGTCCCGATGATGATGATGAGGCTGAGGCGTATCGCGTGTGTGGTGTTGCTGTTGGTTTCGCCGGCGGGGATTGCCGCGCAGGCGCCGGCCCCGCCGTTTGACGGGCCGGTCATCCTCACGACGGGTGAAGGGGTCGTGAAGCTCGCGCCGGATCGCGTGTGGGTGTCGATTGCCGCGGAATCGCGTGCGCGCGGGCCGAAGGAGGCGCAGCGCGCGACCGCGGACGCGATGGCCGCCGTGTTCGCCAGGCTGAAAACGCTGGGCCTGCCCCCGGATGCGATCCGCACCTCGGGCTACGACCTCCAGCCGGAGTTCGATTACGCGAACGGACGTCAGACGCTGCGCGGCTATGTCGCTCGAAACGCGGTGGAAGTGCGGGTGGACGACATCGCGCGCGCCGGCGACGTGCTCGACGCCGCAGTCAGTTCCGGCGCGACATCGGTCAGCGGTGTCCGGTTCGATCTGAAGGACCGCGCGGCTGCCGATCGGGACGCGCTCCGCAAGGCTGTCGCCGACGCGCGCGGGCGCGCGGATGCGGCGGCGTCGGGCGCCGGGATGCGGGTGGATCGGGTCTTACGGATTGAAGAGCAGCGCACCACGTCCGTCGAGCCCCGCCCCGTCATGATGATGCGTCAGTCGGCCGCCATGGCGGAAGCCGCCGCGCCCCCCATTGCCCCCGGCGAACTCGAGGTGCGCGCAGTGGTGACGATGACGTCGAGCATCAAATAGGCTCGGCGACCTGCTCCTCGATGCCGGCGTCGATCAAGGACTCCTGCGTCGGCACGCGCAGTTCCGGCGCGCGAGGCTCGCGAATCTCGAGGTGGACGGGGGGAATGTCCGGCAGCTCCCGTGGCGCGCTCACACCCAGATCGCGGAAGCGCCGTGCCGACACCAGCACGCGCGCGTCGAGCGAGCCGACGAAGTCGTCGTACGCGGTGCCCGCACGTCGCAGCGCGGAGCCCACCTGCGCGACGTACTCCGCCATCGTCGAAAGGCGTTCGTACAGTTCCCGCCCCATCGCCTGAATCTCTTCGGCATTTTCGGCGAGCCGCTGTTGCTGCCAGGCGGTGGCCACCGTGCGGAGCAGGGCCACGAGCGTCAGCGGCGACGCGGGAATCACGCGCTGATCGACGGCGAACTCGAACAGGGACGGATCGGCCTGCAGCGCCGTGCTGAGGAGCGGATCGCCCGGCAGGAACATCACGACGAGCTCGGGCGCGGGTGAGAAACGCGCCCAGTAGCTCTTCGCGCCAAGCGCCTTGATGTGCTCGCGCACCTGCCGCGCGTGATCCTTCAGCAGCGACTCGCGCACCCCGTCGTCTGTGCTGTCTGCCGCGTTCAGGTAGGCATCGATCGGCACCTTCGAGTCGATGACGATGCAGGCGCCGTTCGGGAGCCGTACGATCATGTCGGGCGTGAGACGGCGTCCGTCGGTCGTGACCGATTCCTTTTCCGCGTAGTCGCAGTAGGCGACCATCCCGGATCGCTCGACCACGTTCTGCAGCTGCACTTCGCCCCAGCGGCCGCGCTGATTCGGCGACCGCAGGGCGCGTACGAGCTTGTTCGTTTCGACCTGGAGCGACTGATGCGTCTGGGCCAGCGCACGCAGCTGCTCGTCCAGTTTCGCGCTCGATCCGGCCCGCTCTTTTTCGACTTCCTGGAGCTTTCCGTCCACCCGCGCCAGCGATTCCTTGAGGGGCTGCACCAGCTCGGCAATAGCCTTGTGCCGGCCATCGAGGTCCACGCGGGCGGTCTGCTGGAACTCTCCGAGCTTGGTTTGCGCGAGGTCGAGGAACGCCCGGTTGTTGCAGGCAAGCGCGTCCTGGGACAGGGCCGCAAAGGTTTCCCGCATCGACGTTTCACGGCCCGCGGCGGCCCTGCGTTCCGCGTCGAGCTCGGCGCCGAGCCGCGCCCGATCCTGCTGCGCGGTTGAAAGTTCCTGCTGCATCCGCCCGAGCGACGCGTCGCGCGTGGAGATGGTCGAGCGGGCGAACGTCCAGACCGCGGCCGCGACGAGCAAGCCCGCCAGCAATCCCGCGCCGAAAACTGCGATCGAGGAGTTCTCCACGCTGGACGAAGTTTAGGCGAAAGGTCACCGAAGCTCAAGGCGGGACTACGGATGAGTTCGAAAGCCTTGCCTATCAGGGCCGAAGGGCACTAATATAGGACTGTTCTGGTCGTAGATACGGATCGGCCAGGGCGGCAACAAACGACGGGCTCAGGGATCATGCTTCAAATCAGCGAAAACGCCGCAGCACTGATTAGAAAGATGACAGGGAAAAACGGCATCCCGGGGGGTGGACTCCGCATCGGGATCAAGGCCGGCGGATGCTCCGGTTTGAGCTACACGTTCGCATGGGAAGCCGCGCCGCGTGACGGCGACCAGGTGTTCGAAGGGGCGGAGGGCTCGAAGGTGTTTGTCGATCCGAAGAGCTACAAATTCATACATGGCACGACCCTCGACTACGACACGTCCCTTGTCAGTCGCGGATTCATCTTCAACAATCCGAACGCGAAATCGACCTGCGGGTGTGGGACGTCCTTTTCTGTTTAGCCGCTGGTTAGCAGCGCTTGGGGCCATCTTGCGGCAACGGCATCGAACGTCCGGCTGGTTAGTCGCCCCATTGGCGAAGAAATGCAGGGTCTCGATCCTGCCAGGTGAATATGCCGACATCAACTGAAACCATCGAAGAACTTGCCACTCGCGAATACAAGTACGGCTTCGTCACCGAGGTCGAGAGCGAGACGATTCCAAAGGGCCTGAGCGAGGATGTCGTTCGCCTGATCTCGGAGAAGAAGGGCGAGCCGGAGTGGCTGCTCGAATGGCGGCTCAAGGCGTATCGCCTGTGGCTCGCCATGAAGGAGCCGAGCTGGCAGAACGTCAAGTTCGAGCCGATCAACTACCAGGACATCGTCTACTACTCGGCGCCGAAGAAGAGGAAGGCGCTGAACAGCCTCGATGAAGTGGACCCGGAAGTCCGGGCCACGTTCAATAAGCTGGGCATTCCGCTCGAGGAGCAGATGATGCTCGCCGGCGTCGCCGTGGACGCCGTCTTCGACAGCGTCTCGGTCGCGACGACGTTCAAGGAAACGCTCGCGAAACAGGGCGTCATCTTCATGTCGTTTTCGGACGCGGTGCGCGAGCATCCGGACCTCGTGAAGAAATACCTTGGCTCGGTGGTCCCGCACACCGACAATTTCTTCGCCGCGCTCAACTCGGCGGTCTTCAGCGACGGCTCGTTCGTGTATATCCCCAAGGGTGTCCGCTGCCCGATGGAGCTCTCGACCTACTTCCGCATCAACGCGAAGGACACGGGGCAGTTCGAGCGCACGCTGATCATCGCGGACGAGGGCTCGTTCGTCAGCTATCTCGAAGGCTGCACGGCGCCCATGCGCGACGAAAACCAGCTCCACGCGGCAGTCGTCGAGCTCGTCGCCCACGACGACGCGACGATTAAGTACTCGACCATCCAGAACTGGTATCCCGGCGACAAGGATGGCAAGGGCGGGATCTACAACTTCGTCACCAAGCGCGGCCTGTGCGCCGGACGCGGGTCGAAGATCACGTGGACGCAGGTCGAAACCGGGTCGGCGATCACGTGGAAGTACCCGAGCTGCATCCTGCAGGGAGACAACTCGATCGGCGAGTTCTACTCCGTGGCCACGACGAACAACTGGCAGCAGGCAGACACCGGCACGAAGATGATCCACCTCGGGAAGAACACCCGCAGCACGATCGTGTCGAAGGGCATTTCCGCCGGCCACGGCCAGAACACGTACCGGGGCCAGGTGCGGGTCGGCAAGAACGCGAATAACTCGCGGAACTATTCGCAGTGCGATTCGATGCTCATCGGCCAGCAGTGCGGCGCGCACACCTTTCCGTACATCGACGTCCGCAACAGCTCGGCGATCATGGAGCACGAGGCGTCCACCTCGAAACTCGGTGCCGAACGGCACCTGGCCCGCCTTGGCCTGCGCCAGGCC
>JANNHC010000076.1:0-8425 GCA_031404215.1 Acidobacteriota bacterium | reverse complement strand
CACGCTCGTCGTCGACGACCGCATCGTCCGTGTCGTCGACGGCAAGACCGTGATCGCCGAGCACGCCCGCTCGTGGGGACTCGACATAAAACCCTTGTCGGACGCGCGCTAACCCTCCGCGTCAGTGACTTCGAACCCATTCAGCTGGCTCCCAGTGGTCGATGGGAGGCCGGCCCCGGCCTCCTGCTCCCCCGTAGGATGTACTTCTGGAGTTCCCTTTCTGACGGCCATGCTGGGACTTGCGCCCTTCTACCGCCCGTCGTAAACCGCATGAGCTGCGGCCCCCGACCTCTGATAGCATCACCGCCATGAAACGGTGTCTCTCGCTGCTCGCCATCGTCTTCACGTCAACGCTGCCCCTCGCGGCGCAGTGGCCGCAGTTCCGCGGCCCCGACGGCAACGGCGCCGCGCCGGGAACGGCCCTGCCGCTCAAGTGGGGCGAGGGGCAGAACGTCCGATGGAAGACGGCCGTGCACGGGCGGGCCTGGTCCTCGCCGGTGATCCTCGAAAACCGGCTGTGGATGACCACCGCCACCCCAGACGGACGCGAGTTGTTCGTCGTCACCCTCGACCCGGCCACTGGCAAGATTCTCCGGGACATCAAGCTCTTCGACGTGGACAAGCCGCAGTCGATCCATGCGTTCAACAGCTACGCGTCGCCGACGCCGGTCGCGGAGGCCGGCCGCGTGTACGTGACGTTCGGATCGGCGGGAACCGCCGCGGTCGATGCCGCCAGCGGCAGGGTCCTTTGGGAGCGCCGCGACATCGAGTGCAATCACTACCGCGGCGCCGGGTCGTCACCGATCATCTTCCGCAACCTGCTCCTCATGCACTTTGACGGCAGCGATCGGCAGTTCGTGCTCGCGCTGGACAAGCAGACCGGCAAGACGGTGTGGCGGACGGAGCGCTCGGTTGATTTCAACGACATCGGACCGGACGGCAAGCCCCAGGCTGAAGGCGATCTCCGCAAGGCCTACGCCACGCCGGCGATCGTCACCGTCAACGGCACACCCGTGCTGGTCAGTATTGGATCGAAGGCGGCCTATGGATACGATCCGCTGACCGGACGCGAGTTGTGGCGCATCGACGAGCCCACCAGCTACTCGACCAGCTCGCGACCGGTTCAGGGCCACGGGCTCGTGTTCTTCACGACCGGATTCAATACCGGGCAGCTGCTGGCGATTCGTCCGGACGGCGCCGGGAACGCCACCGCGAGCCACATCGCCTGGCGCGTCACGCGAGGCGTGTCCCGCAAGCCCTCGGTCGCGCTGGTCGGCGACCTGCTCTTCATGATCAACGACAGCGGAATTCTCAGCTGCATCGAGGCCCGTACTGGCGCCCTCGTCTGGAGCGCGAGGCTCGGCGGGACTTACTCCGCTTCGCCGCTCACCGCCGGGAATCGTGTCTATCTGTTCAGCGAGGACGGAAAGACGACGGTGGTCGAAGCCGGCCGTGAGTACAAGGTGCTCGCCGAAAATGTCCTGGACGGCGGATTCATGGCCTCGCCGGCCGCTGCCGGAAACGCACTGTTCCTCCGGGCCGGCGGACATCTCTATCGCATTGAAGAGTAGCCGCACGATTAGGGATTAGGGATTCAGGATTAGGGATTAAGGGTTAGGGATTGCAGCATGCCGTATACCGTCACCAAAGATCTGATCCTTCCGAGCACCGTCACCGGTTCCTGGCCGCGCCCGCGGTGGTTCGACACGAGCATGTGGTCCAAGCCGCTCGACACGTGCATGCTGGATATTCGCTTTCGCGAAAAATTCCAGGACGCCCTCGCGGTGGTCATCAGTGACGAGGAGCGCGCCGGGCTGGACATTCTCACGCACGGAGATTTTCACTGCGACGAGGACTTTGCCGGCCGCAGCTGGCACCACTATCCCATTCAGCGCTGGACCGGCTTTGACGGCGATTACCTGCAGTCCGAGGCCACTCGGAGTCCGTGGCTGAGATACCCCCCCGGCACGTTGCTGCACGAGATCTACACCGCGTGGCGCTGGCCCCGCGTCACGGACAAGATCGAGCACCGTCCCCTCGACTACGCCAAGATCTGGCGCATCGCGCAAAGCAAGACGCGCAAGCCGGTTCGCTTCGGCACGTGCTGTTCGCAGGTCATGGGGCTGTTTCTCGACATCCATACGAAGAAGTACAAGGACAGTCGCGAGGTCGTGTGGGACATGGCCGTCGCGATGAACACGGAGCTCCTCGCCTTGCGCGCTGCCGGGTGCCGGTGCATCCAGATCGAGGAGCCGACGCTGCACTTCATGGCCAATACCTTCGGCCCGCGCGACGAAAAGGTGAAGTTCATGATCGAGTGCTACAACCGCGAGGTGCAGGGCCTCGACGACGTGGAGATCTGGATTCACACGTGCTGGGGAAATCCCAACATGCAGCGCGTGATGGAGGACACCAGCTACCGCGCGTCCTTCGAGCTGTACCTCCATGAAATGCGGGGAGACGTCTGGACGATCGAAACCAAGGATCGCAACTTTACCGACATCGAAATGTTCGGTGAGTACAAGGGCAAGCTGCCGAAGAAAATCTGCATCGGCGCCGTCAGCCATCGTACGCTGCAGGCCGACCGGCCCGACGATGTCGCCGCCGCGATCAGAACGGCGTTGCAACACATCGCGCCAGAACAGCTGATCGTGTCGAGCGATTGCGGGTTCGGCCGGCAGGGCTGCAATAGAGAGATCGCCTTCTACAAGGCGAGCGCCATCGCGCAGGGGTGCAACATCGTCCGGCAGGAGCTGGGTCTCCAGCCGTCGTACGTCCCGGCCGCGGATCCCGCGCTGCAGATCGATATCGTTCCGAAGACTGCGGCGCCGTGATCGCCGGGCCAGCCTAGCCGGAGTGGTCCCGACAGTACTGCGGCGCCCAAGCTGGTCAGGGCTGCCAGGTGTCGGCGCGGCGTTTCGCGGAATCGATCAACTGACAATTGCGCTCGTACGACGGATCCGCCTCCGCCACGCCCGCCGGCGGGTACTGGTGCTTCGCGTACACGGGATACGCCTCCGTCCTCAGGTGGGCGAGCATACTGTGCGCGCGGCGGGTCTCGCGCTCGTGACGGAGCGCCGTGATGTCGATCGGCGCGACGACGATCCGTTCGCCAGGCCCCGGCGACGCATCGGCCAGGATGCGCCCATCAAAATCCACGATCTGGCTTCCCCCCGGCCACGAGTAAGGCGGGTAGTGCCGCAGGCTGGCCCCCTGGTTGGCCGCCACCACGAACGCCGTGTTCTCGAGCGCGCGGCATCGATTGACGATCGTCCACCAGTTCATCGGTTCGGTCGCGCCCCAGGGATCCATGTACGCAGAGACTCGCAACAGGACCTCCGCACCGTTGGCGGCGAGTTGCCGGATCGCTTCGGGGAACAACCAGTCGTAGCAGATCGCGCAGCCGATCCGGCCGATCGGCGTGTCGGCGACGGGAAACAGGGGATCCACGTAGCCCTCAAGCTCGTGGGGGCTGGCGTGGACCTCGTACGGAATCCAGGGGTTCACCTTCCGGTATTTGTAGAGGATTCCTTCCGGTCCGACGAGACAGGTGGCGTTGAACACGACGCCCGGCCAGCGCGGATCCGCTTCGATCATCGATCCGCTCTGGACATAGATGCCGTGCTCGCGCGCCTTCGACACGAGCCGATCCGTGTGCTCGTTCGGGATCGGCACGGCGAGCTTGTCGCGTAACTCGGTGACGGACGCGAACACCGGGGCCGCATGCGCGAACTCTGGAAAGACGACCAGCCGGACCGGCAGGAACGGCGCGCTACCCGCCACCGCAGAATCAATCATCGACAGCATGCGATCGGTGTTCGCTCGCATCTGTGTGCGGTCGAGCGGGTTCGCCAGATCCGTCTGGCACGCGGCGGCAGCGTAGCGGATGGGGGTGGTCATGGTGTCAGCTTTCAGCCGTCAAACGGTGTCGAGGGTCAGCCGCCTCTCCGGCGTCCAGGCCCCGGCCCCCGGGAGCATTAACGAGAAGGCAGCGCGGCGTCGAGGGACGGGATGGATCGGCTCACGACGCGCGTGTTGTAGCGCGCCAGATAGTCGCGATACGGCGCCGTGTCGGGATACCGCTCGTCCGGTCCGTACGGGTACTTCGTCATGGCGCGAAAGGGCAGCGGCCCGACGGTGTCCGGGCTCGCGGAACGCGGATTCATCTCCTTGCTGTAACCGTGGGCATACAGCAGGAAGGTGCGGGTCCATCCCGCAGCCACCGCAGGGACGGCTCGTGCGTCGAACGACAGCGCGATTTCATCCCCCGGGCGCGCGATCACGAACATGTCGTCGGTCTTGAACACGAGCGCGCGCACGTCGCCCTCGCGTGTATAGCGGCCCGCGAGCGTCTTCCACGTCGTCGTCGTCGAGACGCGGTGGTAGTCGTATGAAAACGGCTCCCGCCCGTCCGGCGTCGTCTCGGCTGAGAAACCGCGCCATCGCAGCCGCGCTTCGACGGGATCGAGCCGCGTGACGCGGGACGTGTCGCGGACGCCTGGCGACGCGACCAGGATTTGATCCCAGTAGATCCGCATGTTCGTGAGGATCCGGACCTCGCGCGACGAGGACAGGAACCTGCCGGCCAGATTCACGGCGATCGTCTGCGGACGTCCGACAGGGAACCCGACGTCCCGGATGACGGTTCGCCAGAGGCCTGACGCATCCTTCACCTGGAGAGACGGCGCGGCCATCTCGAGGCTGCGCTGCGATGCGGCGACGTTGTCGTTCGAAAACGCGTAATCGGTCCAGCCGGTGAGCAACAAGACCGCGTTTGTGGCGTCGGGTCCGAGATCGAGCGTCAGCTCGTGGTGCGCCGCGTAGCCGCGGATTGGGAGTACCGCGAAATCGTCCGCATAGCGGCGATCGAGCGAGGCGATTTGGGCGAGCACGTCGTGCCCGTGTTCATCGGTCGCGTGCATCGGCGGCCGGGCGCCTCGAGTGGCTGTCAGCCTGAAGGGCTGCCGTGGCGGTTGTCGAAGTCCTTCGTTGGGATAGACCTCCGCACTCTCGCGGTGATCGACGGCCACGAGCTGCAGACGATCGACAAACAGCGCCTCCTCGAGCTCGTTCGTGATGCGCAGCTCGAATCGTCCATCGCGGGCCTTCAACTGATCGCCGCGAATGCGCACGTACTCATCGGGATCCGGCTGGTTCCACACCGAGGGCGCCAGCCAGCCCCCCATCTCGCCTCCGCCCATGAAATCGGTCACGAACTCGAAGCGCGTGCCGTTCCACGTATAGAGGTAGGGGCACGAGGACGGCTTCCGGTCGAGCTCGGTCACCGCCATCGCCCGAGGGGTCGATGCAGCGATCGCGGAGAGCGCCTCTGCCTGAAGAATGCCTGACGGCCAGAGCACGCGGACGACGTCGGCGGAGGCACGCGTCCCGAGTCCGAACAGCACGTCGGCCGGTCTGACGGCTGGCGTCGCGGACGATGTTTCGATCGTCTGACGGAGGCTGCCGGCCCGAATCTCGACCTTCGCACCGGCGCCGCTGCGATTGCTGACGCGCGCCGTCAACGTCACGTGGAGCGACGTATTGCGGTTGCTGCCCGCGTTCTTCCATGCGCGGATGGTGCCATCCGTGTCACGCAGCACAACGTCGGAGTCGCCATCGTTGTCGAGGTCGCCGATCGCCATCGACTGGAACGTCGGGCGGCCGGCAGTCGCCGGGAGACCGGTGGCGCCTGTCACGTCGGTCCATTGATCGCGACCGATGTTGCGATACATGCGCACGCCGCCGGCGGACACGGTCAGGAGATCGAGGACCCCGTCGTTGTCGTAATCGACGAACAGCGACGCGTGAGCCGCGCGCGTGCCGTCGGGCGCGGCACTGAGGCGGTACCGTCCCTGGGCGTCGCTGAGCGCGAAGATCCCGCGCGCGTCGCCGGCGCCGAAGAACAGATCGGCGTAGCCATCCTTGTTCACGTCGCCTGCGGCAACCGCACCAAAATTCACGTCGCGCGGCAGGCCCATATCGCGGGCGGACTCTCGGAACGAGCCGTCCCGCATGTTCCGGTAGAGCGCCGGTGCGGCTCCCGGACCGACGAAGAGCACGTCGATATCGCGGCGGTTGTCGAAGTCCGCCGGGGCGATCGCCACCGCGGCGCCGGGGGCCGTGGCGAGGCCGGCGTCAGCGGTGATGTCCGTGAACCCCCCGTTGCCGTTATTTCGCAGCAGCTGCACGGCGCGTCCCGCGGTCACGATGTCGAGATCGCCGTCGTGATCGACGTCCACGAACGCCGCGCACCTCGCGCCCGCGGTCGCGGGCACCGTGCCGGGGGCCTCCTCGAACGCGCCGTCGGGCTTCTGGTGGAGCAGCCTGCGACCGGTGTCGTTCAGCAGGAACAGATCGGGGCGTCCGTCGTTGTCGTAATCGCCCGCGATCGCACCGGCGCCGGCGGTCGCACGCGCATGGTCCGGCAACGCGCGCGTCGTGTCGTCGGCGAATCGGCCGCGGTCGTTTCGGAAGAGTCGCGCACCGCCATTATCAATGGCGATGAGATCGAGATCGCCATCACCATCGGCGTCGAACAGCGTGATGCCGCCGGCGGTCGTTGCCCCGCGAGCCCCGGCCGGAAAGATGTCAATCGCCTCGGCGAAGGTCACGTTCGGCGTCGTCGCATTGACAAGTTCCGGCTCCGCGCCTGTAGACGCGATGGCTTCCCCGTAGTGTCCCTGACCGAGATAGACCTGTGAATACGTCACCCCGTAGGCGCTGTCCCTGAGCGCCTCGAATCGCTGCATCGCCTGGCGGCCCTCGTCCGCGCGCCCGGCACGCGTCAGCGCGATCGCGACGCTGTACGCGGCCGTGACGTTATACGGCTCCGACGCCAGCGCCTCCTGAAACAGCCGCAGCGCGTCCGGGTAACGCCGCTGCTGCAAATGAATCTGGCCGAGCTGAATTCGTGCGCCCGCATCGAGCGGATCGAGCCGCAGCACACGTTCGAACGCCGCCGCCGCTTCGTCCAGCCGGTTGTCTGCCTTTGCGATCAAGCCGGTGACGTAATACGGGGTCGGGTTATCGGGCAACTGCGCGGCCGAGGCGGTGGCTTCGGCCGCGGCGTCAGCGCCCCGGCCGGCGTAGAACAACGCAATCGCGAGATTCACCCTGGCGATGTGCAGCGCGGGCGCGATCTGCAAGGCTTCGCGGAACGCTCGCGCCGCCGCGTCGTAATCGAACTGCTCGAGATGCGCGACTCCGCGGTTGTTGGCGCGGTAGCCGCGCTCACGCTCCAAAGCCGCAGTGGGCTGAGCCGGCCCCTGGATCAGCAGGGCGGCGGCCAGCAGAACGAAGGCGATCCTCACCGTTTCGCTCCCAGCGGCGCCACGCGTACGATGCCTTTGCCTTCCGTAATCGTGACGACTTGATCCCCCGCCACACCCGGCAGCCGTTCAATCCGGCCGCCCGGCCAGGTCACATCGATGCCGCCGACCTTCTCCGCCGCTCCGAGGCCGAACGTCAGGGGCAGCTCACTCTGCGACAGGTAGCTCGACCCGGTTTTCACCATCGCGGTGACCGGACTGCCGGCGACACGCACCACGCGGACTTTCGCCCCGATGGCGTCCCTGTTCGAAGACGTTCCCGCGAGCACGACGCGCAGCCGGTGATTCACCGCTCCGTTCCGGAATAGACGCGCCGGCCCATTGTTGGTCGCCACAAGCAAGTCGAGATCGCCGTCGTTGTCATAATCGCCGTAGGCGGCGCCTCGCGCGACGGCCGTTCTCGTAAACGCAGCGCCGACCCGTGTGCTGACGTCGTCGAACTTCTTATGCCCGAGATTGCGGAACAGGTGCGGCGGCTGCGCATACGTAATCGTCGGCTGGACGGTGGCGATGTCGTCGGCGACATGCCCGTTCGCCGCAAAGATGTCGAGAAGGCCGTCCAGATCGAAGTCGAAGAAGAAGCACGAAAAAGTGAGCCGCAGGAGCGACGCACGGCCGATGGTGGACGTCGGCGCTTCATCGATGAACAACCCGTTCCCCTCGTTCGTGTAGAGCGCCATCATTTCGTTGGAAAAGTTCCCGATGATGAGGCTCTGGCGGCCTGATCCATCGTAGTCGGCCGCGTCCGCCCCCATTCCGGCGCGCGCCACGCCCGCCTCGTTGAAGGCCACACCGGCCATGACGCCGACGTCGGAGAACGTGCCGTCTCCCTTGTTCCGGTACAAGCGGTTCGGCTGGGTGTCGTTTGCGGCAAAGACATCGAGCCGGCCGTCGTTGTCGAAATCGAACCAGACGCCCGAAGCGCCCCACTCGCCTTGATTCGACACTCCCGCGCGCGCAGTCACGTCGCTGAATGTGCCGTTGCCGTTGTTGTGAAAAAGCGCGCCAGCCGGGAAACCGGAGAGATAGAAATCCTGATGGCCGTCATTGTCGAAATCCGCCACGGCCACGCCCATGCCGTAGAAAGAAGTCTTGCC
>JANNHC010000075.1:0-10124 GCA_031404215.1 Acidobacteriota bacterium | reverse complement strand
GTCGTACCAGGTCTACGACTTTTCCATTCCGCTCGTGACCTTCGACAAGAAGTACCACTACGACGAAGTGCTCGACTGGATCGTCTCCGCCGTGGCGCCGCTGGGATCCGAGTACCAGGCGCGCATGCGCGAAGGCTTCGCCGGACGCTGGATCGACGTGTACGAGAACGAGGGGAAGCGATCGGGGGCGTACTCGGCGCCGGTCTACGGCACGCATCCGTACATGCTGCTGAACTACACCGACACGCTCGACGATGTCTTCACGCTCGCGCACGAGATGGGCCACTCGATGCACACGATCCTGTCGCACCAGGCGCAGCCGTTCGTGTATTCGAGCTACACGATCTTCGTCGCGGAGGTCCCGTCCACACTCAGCGAGGCGCTGCTGCTCGAGTACATGTTGAAGCGCTCCACGGATCCGGACGAGCGCATCGTCCTGCTGCAGCACGCGATCGACAACATCACCGGCACGTTCTTCACCCAGGTCATGTTCGCCGACTATGAACTCCGCGCGCATCGCCTCGCGGAGCAGGACCACCCGATCACGTCGGACATTCTCACCGAGACGTACACAACGCTGCTGAAGGACTACTACGGAGACGCCATCGACATGAACCCGCTCACGGGCATGACGTGGGCGCGGATCCCGCACTTCTTCAACTCGCCGTACTACGTCTACCAGTACGCGACCTGCTTCGCGTCCGCCGCGCGCCTGTCGCGCGAGATCATGCGGGACGACGCCGGCGCGCGCGAACGCTACCTGACCTTGCTGAAGTCGGGGGGGAACGACTACCCGATGGAGCAACTGAAGAAAGCGGGCGTCGATCTCGCGCAGCCCGACACCGTCCGGGCCGTCATCGAACAGCTGGACGACCTGGTGTCACGCCTCGAACGGGAGCTCGCCGCGCGGTGAAACCGACGTGCGAGGAGGTGACGCAGAGAACCGCCATCTCTAGAGGCTAGCCGTTCTCCTCGAGCGGCAGGACGCTCGGCGCAGCCGGTTTTGGCGGCTCATGGTAGGCCATGGCGAGCGCGGCGGCTCCAACGAGCGCGACTGCCGCCGAGCTGTAAGCGGTCCCTTCGCCAAACTTCTGCAAAGTGCCATTGCCCCACACTGGGCCAATCGTGCGGCCGAGACTCTCGAGTGCGCCTGCGGCCCCCTGCACGCGGCCTTGCTCATTCGGACCGGCTGATTTGCTGATGAGCGAGCTGAGCGTAGCGTTGCAGAGCCCGATGCCAATCGCGCCGGGGACGAGCATGGCGACAAAGATCGGCACCGAATACGTCAGCGCGCTGCCTCCCCAACCAAGCGCGGCGAACAGCAGCCCGATGGCGAGCGTCCGCCGTTCTCCCAGCGCGGCCACGACGGGTCCGACCATGGCTCCCTGGACGACGACCCCGAGAAAACCAAATGCGCTCAGCAGGTACCCGGTGTGCGCGGCGTCGAAACCGAACCGGCGCGCGCCAAAAAGCGCAAACGTCGTCTGGTAGACGGCAAAGGCGGTCCAATACGCGAAATCGACCGTGAAAAGCACCCGCAAGTGCGCGCGCTGCCACAAATCCCCCAGGGCACGCCACGTCGATCGACCGCCCGCGTTCGATCGATGCACCGTTTCCGGCAGCCAGAAGAACGCGAGCGCGGTGGCGACGACCGTGATTGCGGCCGCCGCCCAGATGGGGGCGGTGTAGCTGACCTGCGAGAAGGCGGCGCCCAGCGCGGGCCCGACGATGAAACCGAGACCGAAGGCGGCGCCGAGCAGGCCGAACGCCTTGGCCCGGTCGGCCTCCGACGTGATGTCGGCAATGTAGGCGCGGGCGGTCGTGATGTTTCCTCCCGACAGCCCGTCCACGATCCGCGCGGCGAACAGCATCGGCAGGCTCGTCGCAAGGGCGAGCATGACGAAGCTGACCACCGTGCCGAGCAGGCTGAAGATCAGCACGGGCCGTCTGCCCCATCTGTCGGAGAGTTCCCCCAGAATCGGTGAGGCCAGTAGCTGGCTGAGCGAATACGACGCGAACAGGAGGCCGATGACCAGCGGCGAGGCGCCGAACGTCTGCGCGTAGAACGGAAGGAGCGGGATGATGATCCCGAACCCGACGAGGTTCACGAAGATCGTCAGGAAGATGATCGAGAGGGGACGCACGAATTAAGTGTAGATGGCTGATTGTTGACTGCTGATTGGGTGATCGAGTGCGGGCTACTTTACGAGGCGCACCTCCTTGATTATGACAGGATCAACCGGTACGTCCTCCATTTCGCCCGCCGTCTTCGTGGGTACCGCAGCAATACGATCGACGACGTCCATTCCGGACAGCACGCGGCCGAAGACGGCATACCCGAATTGCTCCGGTGAATAGCCGGTGTGGTCGAGCATCCGGTTGTCCACGACGTTGACGTAGAACTGCGAGGTGGCGCTGCGGAGGGAGGCCCGGCGGGCCATGCCGAGGGTTCCGCGCAAGTTGCGGAGGCCGTTCGTGGCCTCGTTCTGAATCGGCGGGCGCGCCGGTTTCTCCACGAGGTCCGCGGTGTAGCCGCCGCCCTGGACCATGAACCCCTTCTTCACCCGGTGGAATACCGTGCCGGTATAGAAGCCTTCCCGCACGTACTGCAGAACGTTCTCAACCGTGACCGGCGCGCGATCCCTGAAGAGTTCAAGGGTGAAATCACCGAGCGACGTGGAAACGAACACCACTGGGTTGCCTGGGGAGGGGACGTCAGCCGGCGCCTGCAGGGGCGGCGCCTGCACCGGTCGGACGCCCTGCGGAGGCGGCGCGCCCGCCGGCGGCGCGGTCGTGGACTGCGCCGAGGGCGTCCGGCCAGCCGTTACCGGTCCACGGGAGCCGTCCGCCGGCCCCGCCGACGCCAGGATCCAACCCAGAAACACGGACAAAAAGACCACCAGCTCGCGATGATTGGAAGCGGTGCGCATACGACTCCATGGGGCGGCGATTCAATACGATGGATCAGGCATGTTAGGTCTCGAACGCCGAACCCGTCAATCAGGCGGCTGAACGTCAATTAGTGGTCCGGCACGTAAATCGCATTTGCAGCGCCCGCACTGGCGGGCGGAAGGGAGATTCGCGATGGCGACGGAACACCAGCGCGAGCAGCGCGAGCTGGCGGAATTCATCCGAGCCGGCTCGACCCGTGGTCCGCAGTGCTTCGGAAGTTACTTCGACGAGAAGGGGGGCTCCTGCGCCCTCGGGGCGGTGTACGACGGCGTGTATCACCTCCCGCGCGAGCATGGAAGGCTGGTTCCCGATCACCTCGAACGGCTGTTTCGGTGCCTGGACGAGATGACGAAAAAGTGCCCTCAGGGTTGCTCGAAACGGCTGCCGCTGGCATCGATGATCGTGCACCTCAACGACGATCACCTGATGTCCCGCGAGCTGATCGCCGAGTGGCTCATACAAGAATCGAGCGGTTAATCGAGTCCAGAGTCCGAGGGGCGAGTTACCGGCGGCGTAATTCGGCCTTTCGCGATTCGTGGACTGCAAGGCTCCCGATGTCTTTCCTCGACAGGTTCAAGCCACAACCCAAATGGAAGCACGCCGACCCGGGGGTCCGCGCCGCGGCGGTCTCGGAAATACCCGAGGACGAGGAGCACCGGGGCACCATCGAGGAGCTTGCCGCCACGGACGGGGACATTCGTGTCCGAACGGCCGCGGTGGCGCGCGTCGTTGACGTAGGCCTGCTATCCCGGCTTGCACGTTCCGAACAGGACGCCGACCTTCGCCGGCGGCTCGAAGAACGGCTCGTGGGCGTGGCCGTCGCCGACGCCGCCACCGACGCCGATGCCGCGCTGGCCCTCGACGGCCTGAGCGACCCGAAACAGTTCTCAACCATCGCCAAGTCGTCGCCGCACGACACGATCCGCGCCGCCGCCCTGGGCCGCGTGCACGACCCGAGGGCTCTCGGCAGTGTCGCTCGCCATGCCGCCGATCCGCAGACGGCGCTCGACGCCGTGGCACGCGTCGCCGATCCGGCAGAGCTCCTGAACATCGCGCTCAAGACCGATCACAGGGATGCCGGCGTCGCGGCTCTCGAACGATCCGTGGACCCAGCCTCACCGGATGCCCGCGACACCCTCGAATCCGTCGTCAACCGCGCGAAAAGTAAGTCCGTGGCGAAGCGTGCCCGCGCGATGATCCAGCAACTGGACGAGGCGGACGCCGCCAGGCGGAACGCGCTCGAGGACTGGCAGCGTCGCGTCGCGGGGATTCTCGCGAAGGTCGGGGCCATTGCGGCCGGCCCGTCCTTGCCGGGCGCCGGCGTGGCCCTCGACGATGCGGAGAGCGAGTGGCGCGACGTCTCGTCAAATCCCGCCTTCGAGCTGGATCAGGACACGGCCGGTCGATTCGGGTCGCTCGTCGCCGCGGCGCGTGATGCGATTCACTCGCATGAACGCGAGGACGCGGAACGCCGGGCAGCGGCCGAGCGCGACACCGAGCTGCGGAATGCGCGCGCGGCAATTTGCGAGCGGCTCGAGAATACCCGGGCCGAGCAGGCGCTCGACGAGATCGAAAGGGCACGGGCCGAGTGGGAAGGACTGCCGGGACCGTCCAGCCGGGACCGCGAAGACGACCGCACCCGTCAACGTTTTGAAGAGGCGTGTCGCCGGGCGGCGGAGCGCCACCAGCATCGGCAGGCGCGCGATCGTACGCACGAGCGCCTCGACGAACTGTCTTTGGAGGCGGAGCGGCTCTCCCTGGATCCGCATGCCCCCGACGAACCGTGGGGTTCGGTGTATCGGGAGTGGTCAACGCTCCACCCGAAGTCGGATGAACTCGATCCCGCCGTCAGCGAGCGGTTTGCGGCCGCTGATGCGCGCGTCCGGTTGCGGGCCGAGGAGCGGCGGGCCGCGGCCGAGCGAACGGTGAGGCAGCACGCCCAACGTCTCGAGCAGTTGATCGAGCGCGCCACGTCGCGCGCGGCGGCCGAAGACCTCACGCTTCGCGAGGCCGATCGCCTCGTCCGCGAGCTTCGCGCCGCGATCGATGCGCCCTCGGCGCTACCCGAACGCGAGCAGCATGCGTTTGCCGATCGCTTGCGCGCGGCGCACGCGGTCGTCGCGCCCAAGCTTCACGAGCTGCGCGAGATGGACGAGTGGAAGCGGTTCGCGAATGCCGCCGTCCAGGAAGAACTCATCGCCAAAACCGAGGCGCTCCGCACGAAATTCGGGTTCGACACGCCCGAGGGAGTGAAGCCAGAGAACGTCGAAAAGGCCGCACGCGAGCTTCACGACATCCAGGAGCGCTGGAAGCAGGCGGCCGAGGCCCCGCGCGCCCAGGCGCAGGCGTTGTGGCATCGGTATCGCCAGGCTGCGGACCCCATCCAGGCGAAAGCGCGCGAGTTCTTTGCGCAGCGCGTCGAGGAGCGGAAAGGAAGCCTCGAGCGCAAGCTGGCGCTGATCGAGCAAGCCGAGGCGCTGGCGCAGTCGAGCGACTGGATCAAGACAGCCGAGGAGCTCAAGAAGCTGCAGGCGGAATGGCAGGCGACCGGCCCGGTGCCGCGCCAGGACACGCGGACCACCTGGAAGCGATTCCGCGACGCGTGCGACACGTTCTTCACGCGGCGGAACGCCGATCTGGCGCAACGCAAGGAAGCGTGGTCGGCCAACCAGGCCGCAAAGGAAGCGCTCTGCGCACGCGCCGAGGAGCTCGCGGGCTCCATGGAATGGGAAAGGGCCGCATCGGAAATCCGGCGGCTCCAGGCGGAATGGAAGGCCGTGGGCCCCGTGCGCCGCACCAAGTCGGAGGCGCTGTGGCAGCGGTTCCGTGGCGCGTGCGACACCTTCTTCGATCGCTACAAGCGGCGCGACCAAATCGAGCTCGAAGCGAAGCAGGCGGACCGCGAGGCGCTCGTCACGGAGCTCGAATCCCTCGGGCCTGCCGCGCCGAGCGACGCCGGCGACATGCACGCGCCCGAAGTCGTCGGCGACATCGCCCCGCCGCCGCCCCTCCCCGTGGAAAACACGGTGCTCCTCGAGCGCGTGCGATCGCTTCGCAACCGATGGAATCAGTCAACGCCGGTCGTGCGTCACGGCGCGGATCCTCTCAGCGCCCGTTTCATGGAGGCCCTCGAGCGGCTCCTCGCCGGCTACCCTGAAGCGTTCGTCGGCACCGAGCTCGACGGCGAGGCCAATCGGCAGAAGATGGTGAAACTCTGCGAGCGTGTGGAGGGATTCCTGACCGACGTCGCCGCAACCCCGCCGAGCTCATCCCAGGCGCTCGCGACGATGCTGCGGGAGGCGCTCGCCTCGAATACCATCGGAGGCCGCGCCGGCGAGGAAACAAAATGGCGCGCCATGGCAGACGACGTCAGGAGCGCCCAGGCTTCGTGGAGCCGGCTCGGCCCTGTGCCTGGAGAGAATGGACGGCAACTGGCCGACCGGTTCCACCGCGCGTGCAGCCGCTTCTTCGAGCAGCTCCGCCGGCACATGCCGCAACAGGAGCCGGCCGCGCGCCGTGGAAAGCCGGTCGGAGTCAGGTAGGACTCAGGGTGCAGGGTGGCAGGGTGCGGGGTGGCAGTTTAGGGCTTTTTGTACAGGATCCTGCCGCCCACGATCGTATAGGTCACCTTCGCCGTCGGGATCTCGTCTTCCGCTATGGTCGTGATGTCTTTCGACAGCACGGTCATGTCGGCAAATTTTCCCACCTTCAGTGATCCTCTGGACGCTTCCTCGAAGGCGGCGTACGCGCCGTTGAGCGTGTAGGACTTCAGCGCCTCCATCCGGCTCATACGCTGATCGGCGTAAAACACATGGCCGGCCTTCGTCTTGCGGCTGACGGTGGCGTAGTAACTGGCGATCGGATCGAGATCCTCGACCGGTGCGTCGGTTCCGTTTGTCACCACGGCGCCGCTCTTCATCAACTTCTGCCACACGTACGCGCCCTCTTCGGTGCGTCGGGCGCCGAGCCGTTCGGTCACGTACGGCGCGTCCGACGTGCAGTGAATGCCCTGCATGGACGCGATGACGCCCAGTTGTCCGAAACGAGAGATGTCCGGGAGCGACAAGTGCTGCGCGTGCTCGACGCGCCACCGCAGATCCCGTATCGACGGGTTGTCCTTGAATGCCCGCTCGAAGATGTTGAGCGTTTCCCGGTTCGCACGATCGCCAATAGCGTGCACGCACAGCTGGTAGTCGTTGGCCATCGCCAGCCGCGCGGTCTCTTCGATGTCCGCGGGGCGTGCGGTGTTCAGGCCGGCGCTGTCGGGCTTGTCGCTGTAGGGCTCGAGCAGCCACGCGCCCCGCGATCCGAGCGCACCGTCGATCTGCCGCTTGATGGCGCGGACGGTCAGGTGCGCGTCGCCGTAATCGATCGTGCGATACTTCGCGAGAAGAGGCGCCTCCCGCTGATTGCCCTCCTGCACCATGACCCAGAGGCGGACGCCGATCTTTCCTTCGTCGATCATCTGTTTCATCAGATCGATCGTGGCGAAAGACGAGCCGGCGTCCTGGAAGGACGTGACGCCTTTCGACAACGCTTCCTGCGAGGCAAGCT
This sequence comes from Acidobacteriota bacterium, assembly GCA_031404215.1. Taxonomy (GTDB): domain Bacteria; phylum Acidobacteriota; class Vicinamibacteria; order Vicinamibacterales; family 2-12-FULL-66-21; genus JALZOC01. The sequence goes on along the minus strand of JANNHC010000075.1, from coordinate 2,618 downwards.
CCAGCGCCTTGCGGGCGCGTGTCGAATCTCCGCGGCCGCTACGGACGAGCCCGGCTGCCGTCTCGCGCAGAAGTCCCGTCGGGTTCCCGGCGGCGTCTTTCAAAATCTCGCCGCCAGGTGGATTCGGCGTGGCCTGGTTGATGTCCGAAATCTCCATGGCCTTCGTATTGACGAAGCTGGCGTGACCGCTGGCGTGCGTCAACAGAACGGGGTTGTTCGGCGAGACGGCGTCCAGCGACGCGTGCGTGGGGAAGCCTTCGACGTTCGGGGTCGGACGCGACGTCCACTTCTCCTGGTGCCAGCCCCGTCCGACGATCCACTCGCCGGGCGTGGCCTTCTTCGCCGCGTCGCCGACCATCGCCACGATCTCCGCCCAGCTCGTTGCCGGCATCAGCCTCAGATTGAGCTGTGCGTCGCCGACGCCCGCGAAGTGTCCGTGACTCTCGACAAAGCCTGGGATGACGAGTTGTCCCTGCAGGTCGACCACGTGCGTGCCGGTACCCACGTATGACCGCAGTTCGCCGCTGCTGCCGAGGGCGACAATCCGGCCGCCCCGCATCGCGATCGCCTGGGCTTCGGGCAGCGAGTCCTCGACGGTGACGACCCTGCCGTTCGTCAACACGAGGTCCGCCGGCTGCGCCGCCTGTTGCGGGCGTGGCGAGGCAGCGGAGAGGATACTGATGGTGAGGAAGAAGGCGAGGATGACGATTGATTTATGAGTCACGTGGGCGCTCCGGCTGGTGTCGTACTCAGGATAGCGAGGGGCCAGAAACACGCGGAATGTCGGCTGCCTCCGCTCCCTCCGTTAACTCTTGCCGATTGGAAACAACCGATCGAAGTTCCCGCCGAAGATCATCTGCCGATCTTCGTCGGACGCGCCGATCGATCGGAGTGCGACGTCCTGCCCCGCGTGAATCGGTTGCTGCCACCCGCGCGGGAAGAATGACGAGTCGGTTCCAAACAGAATCCGGTTTGGACCGGCGACCGCGATCGCCTGACGGAACACGTCCGCGATTGTGAGCCCCGGATAGTACTTCATCCATCCGTTGAAACTCGACGAGTCGAGGTGGATGTTCGCGCATTGCTCCGCGGCCATCAACGCTTCGCGCAGCATCCCGGCGCCGAAATGCGGCACGATGACGGGAACGCCGGGAAAGCGCGATGCCACCGCGGCCAGCGCGAGCGGATCGCCGAGCCGCAGATCGAACGGCGACGGCAGCCCGAGCTTCTTCCTGACGCCGACGGTGAGCACGCCGCAGTGCGCAAACACCGCGGCGCCATGATCAGCCGCCGCCGCGAAGACCTCTTGCACGCGCTCATCGTCCAGCCGGTAGCCGTGCATGGCCGGGAACAGGCAGATGCCTCGCAGTCCCTGCTCCCCCAACGCGAGCGCGAGCCGGGACGCCCGGTCATCGGCCGCCGGGTTGAACATGAAGAACCCGATGAAGCGCGATGGATGGCGCCGCACGGCCGTGACGACAGACCCCTCGTCGCCCGGAATGCTCGCGATGAGCGCGGCGCGTGCGACACCGCACCGATCGAATTCGGCGACCCAGCGATCCGCCAGGGCGTCGGCTGTGCCTGGGTCGTCCCAGCCAAGCCGGTGCGATACTGCTGTCGCGCGTCCGGCGTCCGGAAGTCCCGGCAGCCCCGCGGCGAGCAGCTCCAGAAAGCGGCTGGAAAAGAAATGGCAGTGCGCGTCGCAGATCCTCATCGTGACGAGGCCATCATAATCGGCCTGGTGTCAGACACGCACGGCCTGTTGCGTGACAGCCTGTTCGACGCCCTGGCCGGCGTCTGGCGGATCCTGCATGCGGGAGATGTCGGCGGGCGTGAAATCCTCGACGGGCTCGGCACAATTGCGCCGGTCCAGGCAGTGTACGGCAACGTCGATCCGCTGGACGGCGCACTCCCCCAGCACGTCACGCTCGAGGTGGGCGGTCTGTCGATCCATGTCAGCCACGGTCATGAACTGGGCAGTCCAACTCCGGCCAAACTTCTCGCGCGCTACTCGGCGGACATACTTGTCTACGGCCACACCCACAAGCCACTCATCGAACGCGACGGCCATCGCCTCGTTGTCAACCCCGGCGCCGCAGGCCCGGGCCGCTTCGATCTCAAACCCTCCATCGCGAAACTGACCATCGCCGACGGCCACGCCATCGTCGAGTTCGTCCCGCTGAGTTAGCCCCTGTCCCCTTCTACCCGCAAACCTGTAGCCGTGCGCATTGGCTTGCCAGATCTCGATGCGTGCATCGGCCACCGGGCTCACCCCGCCGGTTGATCACGCGACCCATCACCTCGATGATCTGGCCTGCCGCCCTCGCTCATCTCAGACCTCCAGGAGATTGCGGCCAACGACGACCGTTACTCGAAAATGCCGCGACGCCGCTTTGCGCCACATCGCGTCCGTCACCTTGCGATCGTCGTACAACGTGGAACTACTTGCACGCGACGAGCTTGGGTCCGGTCCCCTCTTCCATTCGCATGGTGGCAGGTTGAGCGGCATCGTGGACGATCACGGCCAGCACGTGGCGTCGTCCCGTTCCTGTGACCACGGCGCGCATGGGTCGACCTCAAGCGCATGACCTTCACCGCGTCTGACGGGACGCAGTACG
>JANNHC010000074.1:0-9056 GCA_031404215.1 Acidobacteriota bacterium | reverse complement strand
CGACCCCGATCAGGATCCAGAAGCCGCGTAGCGCCGCCGGCACGCGCGTCGCCGCCCAGCCGCACAACAGTGCCGCGCCGATGATCGGCACGACGTAGGCGGTGTCGCTGAAGATGAGCTCAAGATCCGCTACAACCGGGTGTTCGGCTACTACATCGAGGTGTCGAGATCGAACCTCGGCAACGTGCCCGCCGATTACCACCGCAAGCAGACGATCGCCGGTGGAGAGCGTTTCATCACCCCCGATCTCAAGGCGTACGAGGAAAAAGTCCTCGGCGCCGACGAGCGCATCGCCGAGCGCGAGGTCGAACTCTTCGAAGCCGCGCGCCGGCTCGTGGCGGCGGAGTCGCCCCGAGTCCAGGACACGGCACGCGGGCTGGCCACCTTCGACGTGCTGAGCGCGCTGGCGGAAACGGCGGCGGTCCAGAACTACACGAAGCCACAAGTTCACTCCGGCGACGAGCTGATCGCCACCGACGCACGTCACGCCGTGGTCGAACGGTGTGTCGCCGATGCGTTCGTGCCGAACGACGTCACGCTCGACGCCGGCGCGCATCAGCTGGTGATCCTGACGGGCCCGAACATGGGCGGCAAATCAACCTATTTGCGGCAGACCGCGCTGCTGTGCCTGATGGCGCAGGCCGGGTCGTTCGTGCCGGCCCGGTCGGCCAAGCTCCCGGTGGTCGATCGATTGTTCGCGCGGGTGGGCGCGTCAGACAACATCGCACGCGGGCAGTCCACCTTCATGGTGGAGATGCAGGAGACGGCGAATATCCTGCACTCCGCGACCTCGCGCAGCCTGGTCATCCTCGACGAGATCGGACGCGGCACTTCCACGTTCGACGGATTGAGCCTCGCGTGGGCGGTGGCGGAACATCTCGCGTCGAACACGCGCGCCCGGCCGAAGACGATCTTTGCCACGCACTACCACGAGCTCACCGATCTTGCGGACGCGCTCCCGGGCGTCGCCAACTTTCACGTGGTGGTTCGTGAGTGGAAAGAGGACATCGTCTTCCTGCGCAAGGTCGTGCCGGGCCGATCCGATCGCAGCTACGGCATCCAGGTCGCCCGGCTCGCCGGGCTTCCGCCGTCCGTCGTCTCGCGCGCGCGGGAGATACTGAACGGCCTCGAACGCGATGAGTTGTCGCGCGGTGGCCGGCCGTCGCTCAGTGGTGACGGCACGGACAGTCAGGTTCAGCTGGGGTTGTTCCAGGCGCCGCCCGCCGGCGACGATGCCCTCCACCGCCGACTTCGAGGTGTCGATATCAACGCCATCACGCCGATGCAGGCGCTGAACCTGCTCGCGGAGTTGAAGGCAGAGGCGGGTGAATGAGGCGCGGCTGCCCGCGGGCCGGTCTCGTCCGCCCCACGGTCCTCCTGCTCGCGATGGTCTGGGCATGCGCCTGCGCCCAGGCCCGCCCGTCGGCTGGCGTCATCATCGTCGGCACCACGAACTCGGCCACGAATCTCGATCCCCGGGTCGGCACCGACGAAGCCTCGCAGAAGATTCACCAGCTCCTCTTCAACACGCTCGTCCGCATCGACAACCAATTGCGCGTCGTGCCGGAGCTTGCCGAGTCCATCGAGCAGCCCGATTCGACCACGTATGTGGCGCGTCTCCGGCATGGGGTGCTGTTTCACAACGGCAGGGAGCTGACGTCGGACGACGTCGTGTACACATTTCGAAGTTTTCTGGATCCCGCGTTCAAGGGCCGGTCCGGCGCCTACCGTGTCCTCGCGGCGGTGCAGGCGCTCGATCGCTACACCGTCGAATTCACGCTGAAGAATCCGCTTGGCTCCTTCCCGATCAATCTCGTGATGGGCATCGTGCAGGCGGGCTCCGGTGCGGCCAACGCGCGCACGCCAATCGGCACGGGGCCGTACCGTCTCGCGGAGTTCGTGGCCGACGATCATGTCGCGCTGGCCGCGTTCGGCCAGCACTACGCCGGCCGTCCACGGAACGACGGGATTCTGCTGAAGGTGATCCCGGACGACACGATGCGAGGCCTCGAACTGCGGAAGGGATCCGTCGATCTGATCGTGAATGACCTCTCGCCCGACATCGTGTGGCAGCTCCAGCACGAAGGGCGCATCCAGGTCGAGACCGCCGCCGGCACCGACTACGCCTACATCGGGTTGAACCTGCGCGATCCAATCCTGAGTCATGTTGGCGTGCGGAAGGCGATTGGCTACGCGATCGATCGGGACGCCATCGTGAAGTACCTGCGGCGCGGCTTTGCGACCACCGCGGTAGGGATCGTCCCGCCGATGTCCTGGGCGTTCGAGCGAAATGTGTTCGACTTCACGCACGATGCGGGCGAGGCGGCGCGGCTCCTCGACGGGGCGGGGTTCCCCGACCCGGACGGCGCGGGGCCGCGGCCCCGATTCCGGTTATCGTTGAAGACCTCTACGACGGAGGTGTATCGCCTCCAGGCGGCCGCCATCCAGCACGACCTCGCGGGGGTCGGCGTCGCGGTCGATATCCGATCCTCCGAGTTTCAGACACTGTCGGCGGATGTTTTGCGCGGAAATTTTCAGATGTACACGCTTCAGTTCGTCGGCGTGACCGACCCCGACATCCTTCGGCTCGTGTATCACTCGCAGCAGGCGCCCCCCGCCGGCTTGAACCGCGTCCGCTATCGCAACACGGACGTCGATCGCCTGATCGACGAAGCGTCCGCCGCGACCGGCGACGGCCGGCGGCGGGAGCTGTACGCGCAGGCGCAACGGATTATCGCGGGCGACGTGCCGTACATCAGCCTCTGGTACAAGACCAACGTGGCGATCTTTCAGCCAGACATCCGGGGCGTGACCCTTTCGCCGATCGCTGATTTCACGTTCCTGAAGAACGTTTACAGACAGCCCTCCGGAAGCAGTTCGGGGTCGTGACCGTCCGTCTTCGAGCCCTCGTCACGGCCCTGCTCGTGGCCGCCGCGATCGCTCATCCCGCCGCTGCGGCGAACCGGTACGATCCCCGTTTCCGCTTTCGCACGATTACGACGCCGAGATTCAGCATCTATTTCCACCAGGGGGAAGAGGCGCTCGCGCGCCGGCTGGCCGCGATCGCCGAAGAGGTCGCGGACAGGATGACGCGCGATCTCGGCGCCGCGAACGGCCGCGTGCACGTGATTCTCGTTGACCAGAACGATCTGTCGAACGGATGGGCGATCCCGGCGCCGTACAACATGATCGAGATCACCGCGGCCGCACCGCCGGGCGAGAGCATGATCGGGAATACGGACGACTGGCTGCGGCTCGTGTTTGCCCACGAGTACACGCACATCGTGCACCTCGACAAGGCCCGCGGATGGATCGGCCGCTTGCGCGGCGTGTTCGGCCGGTCCCCGATTCTGTATCCGAACCTGTTTCTTCCGTTGTGGCAGATCGAAGGCATCGCCACGTACAACGAAAGCGTGATGACGGGTAAAGGCCGCGTGCCGGCGGGTGATTTCCGCTTCATCATCGATCGGGCCGCGACTGCGGGGCGATTCGATCCCATCGATCGCGCGAACGGCGGCCTCGTCGATTGGCCGGCCGGCGCGGCGCAGTATGCATACGGAGCGTATTTTCATCAGTACCTCGCCGATCGGTACGGCGCCGAATCAATCGCGCGGCTCGCGGATGAGACATCCGGACGCGTCCCGTACTTTGGCGTCCGCGCGTTCCGCAAGGTCTTCGGGCGATCGCTCGGGGCCCTGTGGGAGGACTTCGAAGCCGATACACGCAGTCAGGCGCACGAGGACAACACGCCGCGGGTTCGCCTGACGCACCATGGGTTCGCCGTGGGCGCGGCGGCGTTCAGCCAGTCGGGCCGGCTCTTCTACTCCATCGCGAACCCTCACGGATTTCCCTCGCTGATGGAATTGCCGCGTGACGGGCCGGCTCCGCAAAAGGTGGCGTCCAGGTATCTGGGAAGCCGGATCGCGCCTGCGGGCGGGATACTCGTCTTCGACCAGATGGAGGTCGTGAACAACGTCGGCCTGCAATCGGATCTGCACGCGGTGTCCGAAGACGGCGGGCCGGTGCGACGTCTGACGGATCGCGCTCGCGCGGCCGATCCCGATGTCTCCCCAGACGGCCGCACGATCGTCTGCACCGTGCAATCGGCCGACCGGCGCGCGTTGGCCACGATGCTCCTGCCGCGCGCGGGCGAGACGGCGACGCCGGATTCGCTCCTCGCCGAGGAGTTCACCGACTATGCGTCCCCGCGGTGGTCGCCTGACGGGCAGTCGATCGCGGCCGAACGTCGCCGCGTTGGCGGTCCCTCGGAAATCGTCGTCATCGACGTCGCGACCCGGCAGGTGCGAGCGATCGTGTCTTCGACCGGCGCGCGAAACGTGACGCCGTTCTGGATCTCCAGCGGAACCATCCTGTTTGCGTCCGACCGCGAGGGCCAGCCATTCGGCATTTACGCCGCCGACGTCGTAACGGGCGCGATGCGCCGGTTGGCGGGCACGGGTCTCTCGGCCAAGTCGCCGGTGGTGTCCCCGGACGGACGGGAGTTGACGTTTGTCGGCTACACCGCCGACGGGTACGATCTGTTTTCGCTTCCCCTGGCCTCCGCCTCCTGGACGGATGTGCCTGTCATCCGGGAGCCTCCGCAGCCGCGGTTGTCATCCCCGGCCGGGCCTCCGCTTCCTGACGCGCCCTACCGGCCGTGGCCCACGCTGCGGCCGCAGTTCTGGACGCCGGTGATCGAGTCGGGCGGTGGCGAACTATCGGCCGGGGCCGCAACAGTGGCCAGCGATGCGCTCGGCCGTCACGCGTACGCCACGACGATTACGTGGGCCACGCGTCTGCGTCCCGACTGGTCCCTCGGCTACGCATACGATCGCTGGTGGCCGACGCTCTTTGCCAGCGTGTCGGACGACACCGAGCCGTGGCGTGATGGCGCGCTGCGCACGCGCGAAATCAACGCGGGCGCCCTGCTCGTGTCGCGACGGGTACGTCGCTCCCACACGCTGCTGGCCGCTTTCAACAGCTCGGAGGACGCCTTCGATTGCACGCGGTGCCCCACGCCGGTGGACACGGTAATCAGGCGGCGCGCCGTCCGGGCCGGATGGAGCTTCGACAATTCCAGATCGTACGGCTACTCGGTCACCCGCGAGTCGGGCACTGCGATCCGTGTCACGTGGGAAACCGCGCCGGCCGCGCTCGGCTCGGATGCCGGGACGGGCGCCCTGACGTTTGACGCACGCGCGTATCGACAGGCCGGACCACAACATGCCGCCCTCGCGGTGCGCGCCGCGGGCGCATCCGCGTGGGGCGACCAGCACGCGCGTCGCCTGTTCAGCGCCGCGGGCACGGGACCGCAGACCGCCGGCTTCAACTTCGGGTCGGACGCGATCGGCCTGCTGCGAGGGCTCGAGTCCGACGACGTCGTCGGCGACCGCGCGGCCGTGGGCAACGTGGACTACCGGTTCCCGCTCGCCAGCGTGCAGCGAGGCGCCGGCACCATCCCGGTGTTCTTTCGCACGATTCACGGGGCGCTCTTCGCGGACGCCGGCCACGCATGGACCGGCGCGTTTCGCTGGTCCGGCGTCCGCGTCTCCGCCGGCGCGGAACTTGCGCTCGACGCGGTCGTCGGCTACGTGCTCCCGGTGACGTTTGCCGCTGGCGTCGCGTGGCGCGATGACCCGGTGGGCGCCCGGCGCGGCGTGGCGGTGTTCGGGCGCATCGGACGGGCGTTCTGACACGGAGGATTGCCAGGCCTCGTGTTTGAAGCGTGGTGAAATCGGGTACAAGGAGACCGTCGAAATGAGTTTTCCGTTCGAGTATGACCATGGCGCCCCGACGATGTTCGGCGGAGCGATGCCGACGATGAAGTCGTTTGAGGATTCGCGGGTCGTGATACTGCCCGTGCCGCTGGACCGCACGACGTCTTACGTGCCGGGCACTCGCAACGGCCCCCGCGAGATCCTGGACGCCTCATCGCACATGGAGTTGTGGGACGAGGAAGTCGGGGCTGACGTCCACGGCGTCGGTATCTTCACGCTTCCCGCGATGGAACTGCCGTTCGGCGAGATGGCGCCGTTGATGGCGGAAATCAGGCGCGTCGCGGCGGAAGTGCTCGCGCGCGACAAGTTTCTGGTGACGCTCGGCGGCGAGCACTCCATCACGCCGCCCCTCGTCGAGGCGGCCGCGGCGCGATTCAGCGGGCTCTCGGTGCTGCAGATCGACGCGCATGCCGATCTGCGCGATTGCTACATGGGCACTCCGCATAACCACGCGTGCGCCATGCGGCGGAGTCTGGAGTACGCCCCGGTGACCCAGGTCGGCATTCGCAGCATGTCAACCGAGGAGGCGGAAGCGGCCCCGGGCCTGAACACCACGCTGTTCTACGACCACGCCATGCGCCGCGACCCGACGTGGATCGATCGCGTCGTGGACACGCTCACCGGCCCCGTCTACATCACGATCGACGTGGACGGCATGGACCCGGCCATCATGCCCGCCACCGGCACTCCGGAGCCCGGCGGCCTGTCCTGGTATGAAATCCTCGCGCTGCTCCGCGCCACCATCCAGAGAAAAACCGTTGTGGCCTGCGACCTCGTCGAGCTCAGTCCGCTGCCCGGGTTGATGGCCCCCAATTTCCTGTGCGCGAAGTTGATTTACAAGATTCTGACGTATCGGTTTGCTGGAAGCGGTTTGGGGTTGTAGAGGACAACCCGCCAACCAGGAACGCAAAACCTCAAACCTCAAACTTCTTCACCTGTATACCTGCTATACTCCCCGCGTGGCAGGGGCGGACCTTTACGGTCAGGCCGTACAGTCGCTCGAGCGTGGCACCGGGGCGGAAGCCGCTTCCCTCCTCGTCCGCGCGCTGAAGCAGCCTGGACTCCATCGCGACGAGCAGGTGCACATCCGCTGTGCCCTGGCTGAAGCCTGGCTCCTTCAGGACGATGTGCGGCAGGCGACGGAGGCCTTGGGCGCGCCTCCCGAAGGGCGCGAGCGTCTCGACCCCGCCCGTCTGTCAGACCTCTGGCGCATGCACGGCCGTCTGGCTGTCGCGCGCGGCGAGCCGTCCCGCGGCATCGCCTTCCTGACCAAAGCGCTGAAGCAGGCTGAACGCGCCCACGAATCGCGCGCGATCGGCCTTGCGCATTACGAGCTGGGCCTGTGTTACCGGCAGGTCGGCGACATGGCGATCGTCCGCGAACACATCACGAAAGCCGCCTCCGCGCTGCACGCCGCGGGCGATCGCCGGCACCTGGCCATGGTCCACTCGTTGTCGGGCGTCACGCTGGCGCAGGAAGGACGGCTCGACGAGGCGATCGCGGCGCTGCGACAGGCCGAGCGTCTCGCGGTCATCGTCGAAGCGGGCGATGTGCTGGCAACCGTCTGCGGCAACCAGGCGAACGTCGCGCTCATGCAGCACCGCCACGAGCAGGCGCTGGCGCTGGCGGAACGCAGCGTTGAGTTGCAGGAGCAGGCAGGCACGCCGCACGGACTCGGCGTCGCGCTCGCATCGCTCGGACAGATTTGCGTGCGCGTGGGGGAACTCAAGCGCGCGGAGGGGGCCCTCAATCGCGCGCTCGACGTGCGGAGCCCGCTGCATTTCATGCGCGAAACAACAGGAGCCGTCTTCGATACGCTGGCCCAGATTCACCTCATTCGCGGGGAGCACGACGAGGCAAGCCGGTGCCTGCTGAAGGCCCGGGAGGCGTACGGTGAAACGCTGGCGAACCGCTGGTATCAGTGGTCGGTTCGGGCTCTTGAGGCGCGGGTGGCCCTGCGGCGCGGCGATCCGTCGAACGCGCTCGCCGTGTCGGCCGATGTGGCGGAGTCGACCGATGCCCCCGCGATCTATGCGCTGCAGGCGGAACTGACCGCCATCGAGTCGCTGCTGGCGCTCCGGCAAATCGACGTGGCCGAGACGCGACTCGACGCCATTTCCGGCCGCGTCGAACCAGAAGCGATGAGCGGCACGTGGGGAGAGTTTCTCCGCCTTCGCGGCCGGCTGCACGCGGCTGCGGGACGCGCGACCGAGGCGTACCACGACTTCGGTCAGAGCGTCAGCGTCTTTGATCTGCTGGGAGAAGGGTACCAGTCCGGACTGAGCTACCTGGAACTCGGACGGCTGGCGGCCGACGCCGGGGCACGCTCGCGCGCGACGCGCTATCTGAATGACGCGATCCGGGTCTTTGAGGCACTCGGCGCGGCACCGGATCTGGCCGACGCGCGCGCCGCGCTGAACCATATGCCCGCCGTCACCACGGGCGGCTATGTCGGCGTCCAGATGGACGGAGACGATGCGCTGGTGCGGCGCCTTGTGGACGCGGCCGTCATCCCAGCGCTGCTCGCACGCGATGGGGCGACCGCACTGCTCGAGGCCTGCGACGGCCAGGCTACGGTGCTCTTTACACGGGGGACGAACGGGCAGATCCACCTGTTGGGCACCGCGGGCTGCGACGCGGAGGGAGGACGGGCCCTGGCGGCGGTCTCGGTACGCGGGACCTCCGGGGTGCCCCTGCTGACCGAGGCGATCGGCCGCGCGCCGGAGGGCCCGCGTTTCGCGGTCATGGTGTCGTCGCGCCCGCTGACCGGTCCGACGCTCCGGCGTTTCCGCACGTTGTGTGCCGTGCTCCGCCAGGGATTCGACCTGTGCCTGGCGCGTGATCGGCAGCCGGAGACGCCTGGCGCGCTCGAACGGCCGCTCGAGCCCCTGTTGCCGGGCTTCGTCTGTGCGAGCGCCGCGATGCAACGCGTGGCCGACCAGATTCAGCGCATGCAGGGGAACGACCTGACCGTGCTCATCACCGGTGAGAGCGGCACCGGAAAGGATCTCGTGGCACGCGCCATTCACGCTGGCTCGCCGCGCCGCGACAACATGTTCCTCCCCTACAACTGCACCAGTGCCACACGGGAACTCGCCGACAGCCAGTTGTTCGGCCACCGGCGAGGCAGCTTTACGGGCGCCATCGCGGACCAGGCGGGCGTGCTGCGGACGGCCGTCGGAGGCACGCTGTTTCTCGACGAGGTGGGCGACCTGCCGCTCGACGTCCAGCCGAAACTCCTGCGGTTTCTGGAGCAGGGCGAGGTGCTGCCGGTCGGGG
>JANNHC010000073.1:0-10655 GCA_031404215.1 Acidobacteriota bacterium | reverse complement strand
GCTGCACCGCACGGGCCGGCGGCGTGCTGGCGCGCGCCGGCGGAACCGCGCCTCCCTTTTCCGCGCGTTGAATCAGCTCGCTGATCGGCACGAGCTTGCGGAGGTGGATCCATCGCAGCAGCGCCATCTCGAGGTGATAGCGCGGATACGCCGAGCCGCGGATTTCGTACTCCGCCTTGGTCAGGACATCGAACGCGCGCATCAGGTCTTCGGCCGAGAACTTCCCCGCGAGCGCCCTCAAGCGGTCCTGCTCGGCCTCCGCAGCCAGCTCGGGGTCGGCGACGCGCGACGGATCGACATTGACGACGAGGATGTCGCGCGTGAGACGCGCAAGCTCGCGCACGACGAGCCGCAGATCGTAACCGGACTCGACGGCCTGTCCTGCCAGCTCGAACGCGGCGGCGCCGTCCTCCCGCACGACCGCATCGGCGATGTCGAAGAGCGCGTCCCGGCGCACGAGCCCCAGCACCGTCGAAACGTCCTCTGCCGTGATGCGCTCGCCGGCAAAGGCAATCACCTGGTCGAACGCGCTCTGCGCGTCGCGCATGCTGCCGTCGCCGGCGCGCGCGATGAGCATCACCGCCGCGTCGTCTATCCGGATCTGTTCGGCGGCCGCGATTCGCCGCAGCTGGTCGGCAATCGGCTTGACGCCGATCGTTTTCAGCTCGAAGACCTGTGAGCGCGATTGAATGGTCGCCGGAACTTTCTCGATCTCGGTCGTCGCCATCATGAAGATGACGTGCGGCGGAGGCTCCTCGATTGATTTCAGCAGTGCGTCGAACGCGTTGGCCGAGAGGCGATGGACTTCGTCGATGATGAAAATCTTGTACCGGTTGCGGACCGGCACCGTGCGGAGTCCGGCGATGATGATCTCCCGAACTTCTTCCACCTTGGTGTGAGTGGCCGCGTCGAGCTCCAGGACATCCATGTCGCGGCCCTCGGCGATCTCGACGCACGCGTCGCACGTGCCGCAGGGCTCCGCCGTCGGACCGGTTTCGCAGTTGAGGCCGCGGGCGAGAATCCGGGCGGTGGTCGTCTTGCCGACGCCGCGCGGTCCGGCGAAGACGAACGACTGGGCGATGCGCTTGGCGGCAATGGCGTTGCGCAGCGTCTGCGTGACGCCGCGCTGGCCGATCACATCCTCAAACCGCTGTGGACGCCATTTGCGCGCCAGGACCTGGTAGTTGGACACGGGAGAATTGTTGATTGCTGATTGTTGATCGAATGGCCGATTGAGACTTGTGGCTGATTGCCCGCGACAATCCGCCATCAGCAACTGACGAGTCCCACCGCGACCCGGGGAACCTGCGGCACATGTCAGGATCTGCTTAGCGCTGCTGCCTTCCGGCCCTGACGCGGTTCGCAGGCTGAGATTGCACAGGGACCGGGCCGCGGTGCGGCTCGTATGCCGGTCCTCCGCAGGGCCAGCATCCTGCAAGTGTACTCTCGGGTCCGAGCCGCGGCAAGCCGCGCGACGCGCCACGACCGCCGGCTCGGGCGGATCGGGCTGACTCACACCGGAAAAGCTCGGCCGTGACCACGTCTGTTTGCGTCTCGTCCGGAGTTGGTAAGCGATTTGAAGGTATCGCTGGCCTGCGAGGAGCAGGCCCAGCTGTTCCCATAGTGCGCGCCGAGTGGTTATCTGATCGTTTCGCTGTTTCTCTCCTGAATACGGCTGTACTTGCCGCTGGGCTGGGATTACCCGGCTGCGGCCGCCGTCAAGACGGAGCGGGGTGTCAGACCACGGCGGTCTGGTTGAGCACGTCCAGGATCGCGATGTCGCGGCGAGTGGGTCGGGGTTGCTGTCAATGTTCCACCTCGCCGCGAGCTTGGCGAGCTGCTCGTAGGCCATCGGTGATTCGGCAGGGTCCAGCGCCCTTCCTATTAGAAGCCGCGCCTTACTTGAGCGTCGCGAGATACGCCACGAGGTCCCGCACCTCGCGCGGTCTGACGATGAGTCCGACGGGAGGCATCGCAGAGACCGGGTTGGTCCGCTCCGAGATATCCGACTTCGCGATCCGCTGTTCGGCCGGCGGCGCGCCCGTGACGACCACGACGTGGGTGGGCGTCTCTTCGCGCAGCGTCCCATCCACCCGCTGGCCGTTCCGCAGCGTGATCCCCACCGTGCCATAGCCGGGCGCAATGCGGGCGCTCGGCTCGAGCAGCGACTCGAGGATCTGCTCACGCGTCAACCGCATGGCGACGCCCGAAAGGTTCGGACCGACATCCGATCCGGCGTTGCGCACGGTATGGCATCGGGTGCACGCCGCCGCCGGGTTCTCCACAAACGTCGCCCGGCCGCGGTCGGCACTTCCTCCCTGGAGCAGCGCGTCGCGAAACGCTGTGACGAGACTCGCCGCCGCCTTGGTCTTGCGATACGCCTCGAGCCTGGCCTCGAGGGCCGGAGAGCCGGCCGCCTGCATCGCGTCCACCAGATCGAGCTGCACGGCCGGCGCCACTTTGCCCGCGACAAGCTCGTCGAAGAACGACCCGAGCACCTTCTCGGCCGCGCTACTCTTCAAGGTCCCGAGCACCTCGAAACCGGCCTGCTGATCGTTCACCGTTCCGTTGCGAATCACCGAGGTGAGGCTATGCGCCTTCGCGGCGTCGCTCAGCGGAAGCGAGGGCAGGATGCCGAGCGCCGCGCGCCTGACGTCCGGGACGGCGTCGGCAACCGCGATCTTCATGATCTCGTCCATGTTCCGGACCTTGAGCGCCTGGAGCGCTTTCAGGGCCGCAACACGCACGTCAGAGGACGAGTCGCTCCGAAGCTGGGTGATGAGCAGCGGCGCCGCCCCCTGCACGTTGAGGCGCCCGGCGGCATCGGCCAGTGCGATTCTCATCGCGGGCGCGCTCTCCTTCGACGCCTGTATGAGACGCAGGACCGCCGACTGCGCGGCCGCAGCGTCTCGCGGCTTCGCCTGGCCCAGATGGATGCCGTCCACGCGATCCATGGGCGACGGATTCGGCCAGACGCTCATGGCGGCGACAGCCTCGACCCGCATGTCTTCCTTCCGAGTCGAATCACCGGCAAACGCGGCGAGCCGTGCCAGCGCCTCGGCGGATCCGACTTTCAGGTTCGCGCTGATCGCCCGGCGAAGGAGCGGCTCGCTCGTAGAGCGCTTCTCTCCGAGCACACGGGCCAGCGCGGGCAGCGCCGCCTCGATCGACCCATCGTCGTTGATGGCGCGTGCCGCCTCCTGGACGATGAGGTCATCGCTGTCGGCGACGAACCGGGCGATCTCCGGGCTGCGCAGCCGGCGCAGGGCGATGATGGCGGCGATGCGCACGGCGCGGGAAGAATGCTGTGAGAGCGCACCGAGCGCAGACGAGTCGCCCAAGCGCGAGAGCGCCAGGCTGCCGGCGTGCCGCAGGTACACGTCCTTGTCGTCGTTGGCCGCGAGCATCGCGACAATCGGCGCCGCCGCCGGTTTGTAGGCGACCCGCCCGAGGGCTTCCGCCGCAAAGAACCGCGCCCGCGGCGCGCTGTCCGCGAGGAGCGGAACGAGACTCGGGGCGGCCTGCGCGTAAGGGATGTCGCCGATCATCTTCGCGGCCTGCGCGCGGATCTCAGCGTCGGGGTCCGTCAGCAGGGGCGTGAGGAGCGCGGCGTGCTGCGCACCCTCTTTCGCTCTCCCTCTCCGCGCCAGCTGCGCAATCCCCCAGACGCCGTGGATGCGCGCCAGCTTGCGCGCCGGCTCGTCGTCACTCCTGGGGGCCCTGTCCTCCGCCACCGCGGCAGCGAGCAGCGTCTTCACGTCGCCGCGGCGCACGAGCTCGAACTGCGCCTTCTGGCGGATCCGCATGTCGGCGTGCCGCAGCAGCGTCCCCAGATCCGCAGCCGAACGCGTGTCGAACTTCGCCGCGATGAGCGTCCGCACCTCGGTGCGCATCGGACTCGCGGCCGCCTGCGGCGAATCGAGCTTCCAGATCCGTCCCTTGTTCTTCGAGTCCCACCCCGTGATCCAGTCGGCGAGGTAGAGCGCGCCGTCGGGGCCGAACTTCAACCCGACGGTCAGGATGCCGCTCAGCAGGACCTTGTCGTCCTGGAGCGCGAACCCGGCGCCGTCTTGCCTGAGCTTGAACCCGTAGATGCGCGCGTTGGCCGCTGCGCCGGGAAAGCTCGAGACGAAGAAGTAGTTCCGCCACTCGTCGGTGAGGGCCGTGCCGGGGTTGTAGACCATGCCCGAGGGGCCGCTGTGATAGGCCGCTACGGGAGGAACGATGTGCGCCGCCTGGCCCGCGAAGCGCGGCTTGAACATGTTCTCGTCCATCCAGACGTTGTAGCGGTTGTTCTTCGCGTCGGTGTACTTGCCGTACTGCCAGTTCGAGCGCCACCCGCTGTCGGATCCGTTCGGGATGTAGACGAGCCGCTCGGTCTCGCCCTGGTGGTCGCCGTCGTTGTCGACGCTGATCAGGTTCCCGTATTCGTCGAACGAGAACTCCTGCAGATTGCGGATGCCCGTGGCGAAGACTTCGAAGTTCGAGCCGTCTGGCTCGGAACGCATCACTGCGCCCTGGTTCGGATAGGACCAGCGCTTTCCGTTCTTGTCTGTCACGTCGAGACCAATGTCCCCCACTTCCCAATAGATCCGGCCGTCCGGCCCCATCGTGAGACCCGAGATGCCGTGCCCGCCGAACGCCGGGTGGATGCTGTAGCCCTCGCTGATGACGATCTGCTTGTCGATTGTCCCGTCGCCGTTCTCGTCTTTCAGCCGCCACACGCCGGGCGCGATGCCGAACAGCAGATCGCCGTCGTCGTACAGGAGGCCGCCGGCCACGTCGTAGGTCGGGTCGGCGTTGAAACCCTCGATCATGATCTTCGAGGTGTCGGCCACGCCGTCGCCGTCCGTGTCCTGAATGCGGTACAGCCGATCCTTCAGCTCGGCGAGGTCGCGAAGGTCATGGGATCCGTCCTGGTTGAGATCGGGCAGCCACTGATTGCGTGCGCTGCGCTCGGGCGCGAGCTCTTTGCGGTAGAACTCACGCAGGTCGGCGACGGTCTTCAGGGTGTGGACCGTGGGCACCCACGTCGGATGATCGCGAATGTCGAGCGGCATGTTATTGCGGCTCGTGCTCGTCGCGTAGAGCGTCCCCTTCTCGTCGAACTCGAGGGCGACGGGATCGACGATGAGCTCGTCAGACGCCCAGAGCTTCAGCTCGAGGCCCGGGGGCATCTCCACCTTGACGCCCTTGCGCGCCTCGGCCGCGAGCCGGGCCGCATCGGCTGAGGTGAGCCGCACGTCCTGCGGCAGTCGCCGCCCCCCCGCCGATTGGCTCGGCGCGCCGGAGCCGTGCGAAGGCGGACGCCCCGCAAGCGTCAGCGCGCCGGGAACGACGATGAGCAGGCCGAGAAGGCCAAGCCGCAGGAATGGAGACTGAAGTGTCTGTAACACGGCCAGATGCTAGCACGACGCCGGCGCCTCTTGTCTCCTGCTTATGTCCTGGGTGGATGACTCTGCCAGAGAATCTGCGTGATCTTCCACTCGCCGTCGTACTTGCCGAGAAACATGTAGTCGATGCCCCACGAGGCCGTGAGTTTCACCACGGCGGTCTGGTCGAGCACGTCCAGAATCGCGATGTCCCGTCGCGTGGTGTCGCGCTTGCCGTCTCTTTGTGACAACTGCCGTGACGAACGTCGAACGCGGTGTGCGCGATCGTTTGTGCCTGCCGAATTGGCGGCGCTCGGCAGGGCCTGCTGCCGATCGCCGCGATCGCGATCGTCGCCCGGCGGCCGGAGCACGTCGCGGCCCGTAATCGCGGTGGGTCACGAGCGAACCTGCCGGCATATAATCCGCGTACTTCTCCAACATCGGCTACCGGGGACACATGACCATAGCGGCAGGGACGCGGCTCGGAATCTACGAGATCACGGGCTCGATCGGCGCCGGCGGGATGGGCGAAGTGTATCGCGCTCGCGACACCAGGCTCGATCGCGACGTGGCGATCAAAATCCTGCCCGAGCTATTCGCAAACGATCCGGAGCGGCGCGCGCGCTTCGAGCGCGAAGCGAAAACGCTGGCGTCGCTCAACCATCCGAACATCGCGCAGATCTACGGCGTCGAGGACTCCGGGGATACTCATGCGCTGGTGATGGAGCTCGTCGAGGGAGAGGATCTGTCTGTGCGCATCGCGCGCGGCCCCCTGCCAGTCGCCGACGCGCTCCACATGGGGGCGCAGATCGCCGACGCGCTCGACGCGGCCCACGAGCGCGGGATCATCCACCGCGACCTCAAACCCGCCAACATCAAGGTGACCGAGGACGGGACGGTGAAGGTCCTGGACTTCGGCCTGGCGAAAGACATGGATCCGGGCGGCAGATCCGCGGCGGATGCGATGAACTCGCCAACGCTCGCCTCGCCCGCGACCCAGCTTGGCGTGATCCTCGGCACGGCCGCCTATATGGCCCCGGAACAGGCCAGGGGCAAAGCCGTCGACAAGCGCGCCGACATCTGGGCGTTCGGGTGCGTGCTCTACGAGATGCTTGCCGGGCGGCGGCTGTTCGGCGGAGACACCGTGAGCGACACGCTGGCATCGGTTCTGACGACGGAGCCAGATTTCAGCGCGCTGCCGCCGACCACACCACCTGCGATCCGCCCTCTTCTTCGACGGTGTCTCCAGCGGGAGGCGAAGCAGCGACTGAGGGACATCGGTGAAGCGCGGATCACGCTCTCCGGACCGGCAGCGGAGCTCGGCACCGAGCGCGCAGGAACGTCGCCGCAGGCCGTGTCTGATACTCGCTGGCGGCGTGTGCTTCCGTGGGTCGTGCTCGCGAGCCTGCTGCTGGTCGCGGCGACCGTCGTCGTCACGCGGCAGCTCCAGCCCGGCGTCGCGCCTGCGCCGGCGGCGGTGTTCAGCGTCACACTGCAGCCGCAGGACGCGGTCATCGGATCCACCATGGGTCACAGAGCGACGCCTGGTCTGTCGGTGTCGCCTGACGGCACACGCATCGCATTTATCGCGCATACGGGCACCGGCGACGCCATCTGGATCCGTCCGCTCGGAGACATCCAGGCCCGGCAGTTGAAGGGCACCATGGGCGCGCACGGCTTGTTCTGGTCTCCCGATGCCGCCTCGGTCGGGTTCTTTGCCGGCGGAAAGTTGCGGACGATCGAGGTCGCGACAGAAAAGACGGACGTCGTGTGCGATGCGCCCGCCGCATTCGGCGGCACATGGGGACCCGACGGCACGATCCTGTTCAGCCCCGACGAGCGTTCGTCGATTTACAAGGTGAGCGCGCGCGGAGGCACGCCGGCGCAAGTCACCACGCTCGATTTATCGCGGCACGACCAGGCGCACCGATGGCCGCAGTTCCTTCCTGACGGACGCCACTTCGTCTACATGCCGTGGACCGATGGCTCGACCGTGCGGCCTATCCAGCTCGCCTCGCTCGACGGCACTCCGCCGCGCACGCTGTTTGACGCGCATTCGTCCGCCGTCGTCGCCGGCGACTACCTGCTGTACGTCGTGGACATTCCGTCCCGGTTGATGGCGCGCCGCATCGACCCGGAATCGCTGGAGCTGCAGGGCACGCCGTTTACGGCCGTTGCCGATGACAACGTCGACTACAACTGGCTGACCGGAGAAGCGGGTGCGTCCGCCGGCGGCGCCATCCTGGCCTACACGACCGGTAAGTTCCGCTTCAGCCGGCTGACGTGGTTCGATCGGACGGGCCGGTTGCTCGCGACGCTGGGAGAGCCGGGAGCGCACTTCGATCCACGCCTCTCACAGGACGGCACGACCGTCGCGCTCGAAAGGCATGACTGGAGTCGTGGGTCCGGCGACATCTGGACCGTGGACCTGTCGCGCGGCGCGTTCTCGCGTCTCACGTCGGCGCCGGGTTTCGAGTCCACCCCGATCTGGGCTCCAGACGGACGACGGGTCGCGTTCGCGTCCGACCAGGGACCAACGCCAAAGATTTACGTGCGCAACGCCAGCGGCACCGGGACCGAAGAGATCATGGTGTCACCGCCGGCGCGATCGTTTCCCACGGACTGGTCACCGGACGGCCGGCACGTGCTCTTCATGCTGAACGGCGGGACGACCCGCACGGATATCTGGAGCTACGACGTGCAGCGCCGCACGGCCGCGCCGCTGCTCGCGTCGGCGTTCGACGAAGGCGGGGCGACGTTCTCGCCCGACGGCAAATGGGTGGCGTACGTCTCGGATGAGAATCAGCGACGGCAGGTCTACGTCCGATCCTTTCCCGAGGGCGAGGTAAAGACGCAGATCTCGACCGCCGGCGGGGACCAGCCGCAGTGGCGCCGGGACGGCCGGGAACTCTTCTACATTGCGCCCGACAACACGGTGATGGCGGTCGGCGTCCAGGCGGCGGCAAGGCGCATCGGCGCGACCGCTGCGCAGGCCCTATTTACCGCGAACGTCGAACAGGGCAAAACTATCCGGAACCAATACGCCGTCTCCGCCGACGGCCAGCGCTTCCTGATTCTCTCGGCCGTCAACCCCGGCGCATCGCCGATCGTCGCGGTCCTGAACTGGCGCAGCCTGATTCGGCCCTGATTGGGTAGGCCCTGATAGGTTAGGCAATGATGAGCCCGATGAAGCCTCTGCTGCTGCTGTCTGTGCTGACACCTGCCTCTGCACAGGCACAGAGGCTCACCTGGGCCGAGAAGCTCAAGACGGCTATCGGCGTTCAGGGTGTGAACGCTCAAGTGGATGTCGATCTTCCACATTCACCAAGATGTTCGTCGACCTGATGTCCGGGCCGACGCAAGGCGGAAAAGCGAGGTAGTTGTTCTTAGATGCTGGCCGACGGAACCCGTCTCGGCTCGTACGAAATCCTCGGCGCCATCGGCGCCGGCGGGATGGGCGAAGTGTATCGCGCGCGCGATACGAAGCTCAATCGCGACGTGGCCATCAAGGTCCTGCCGGATCTCTTTGCCACCGATCCTGAGCGGCTGGCGCGCTTCGAGCGGGAGGCGCGCACGCTCGCGGCGCTCAACCATCCGCATATTGCCCAGGTGTATGGCGCCGAGGAGTCCGGGACAATTCATGCGCTCGTCATGGAATTCGTCGAGGGGGAGG
Source organism: Acidobacteriota bacterium (assembly GCA_031404215.1). Classification (GTDB taxonomy): domain Bacteria; phylum Acidobacteriota; class Vicinamibacteria; order Vicinamibacterales; family 2-12-FULL-66-21; genus JALZOC01. The sequence continues at coordinate 1,610 of JANNHC010000073.1, read as the reverse complement.
ACCTCGCCGAGCGGATTTCGGGATCGGGCCCGATCCCGATTGAAGACGCACTGCCGATCGCCGTGCAGATCGCTGAAGCGCTCGAGGCGGCGCACGAGCTGGGCATCATCCATCGCGATCTCAAGCCCGCGAATATCAAGGCCAGGCCAGACGGCATGGTGAAGGTCCTGGATTTCGGGCTCGCGAAAGCGCTCGCGCCGGCCGACCCCCGGCAATTCGGGAACGCGCAACAGCGTCGAGAACTCCCCGACGATTACGAGCCCGTTCCAGATGTCGCAGCTGGGTGTGATCCTGGGAACGGCGGCCTACATGGCGCCCGAACAGGCGAAGGGGAAGCCGGTCGACAAGCGTGCCGACATCTGGGCCTTTGGGTGCGTGCTTTACGAGATGCTGACGGGGAAACGTCCGTTCGCTGGCGAGGACGTCACCGACACCCTCGCCGCGATCATGCGCGCGGATCCGGACTGGTCGGCGCTTCCCGCCGGTACACCGCTTGCCGTCCGCAGTCTGCTGGCGCGGTGTCTGGTCAAGGATGTGAAACAGCGCCTGCGCGACATCGGCGACGCGCGCATCGCGCTCGAAGAGACGATCGCGCGCGGGGGAAGCGGGGATGAGCCTTTGGCCCCATCCGGGCCGCGATTTGGTGTCTCGCCGGCGTGGTTGGCCGCGGTCATCCCCATCGTTCTCGCTGCGGCGGCGCTGGGTTGGTGGTTGAGAGAGACGCCGCAGTCCGGCCCGGTGCGCAAGTTCGAGCTGGCTTCCGAGGGCGTGCAGCAATCGCTGGGCATCGCGCCCGTGATTGCGCCCGACGGCAGCAGCGTCGCGTATGTATCGAACGGCCGCCTCATGATCCGGCAGCTCGATCAGCTGGAGGCTCGTGAGCTGGCCGCGCCCTCGGGTGGCGTAGAAGCGATCTTCTGGTCTCCCGACGGGGCGTTCGTCGGCTACGCCGCCGGCCGGAGACTCTGGAAAGTCTCGCGCGGCGGAGGTTCCGGGACCGCGATCTGTGGCCTCCCCGAGAGCGGCCGGATCCTCGGCGCGAGTTGGGGCGCCGACGACACCATTGCGTTCAGCGTGTGGCGTGGGTCGTTGTACAAGGTCCCGGCCGGCGGCGGCACGGCGACGGTGCTGCTCGCACTCACTCCCTCGACGGAGACGGATTTCCACGATCCGCGCTTTCTTCCCGGCGGGCGGGATCTGATCTACATCGTGCATCCCCGGGACGCGCCGATCCACCAGGTCGAGGTACTGCGCGGCGGCGCGCGGACGTTGCTCTTCGACGCGGGAGGCGACGCGGTCACCGAGGCCGGCTATTCGCCCACGGGACACCTCGTATTCACGAGGTCCGGGAACAACAACGGCCTCTGGGCGGTGCCATTCAACCTCGCGGGCATGAAGGTCAGCGGCGCGCCGTTCCCGGTCGCGGCCGGGGGCGCCGGTGCGAGCGTCGCGGCTGACGGGACGCTGGTGTACGTCGCCGTGTCGAGCGGCAACGAGCTCGACCAACTGGTGTGGGTGGATCGAACCGGCCGCACGACAGAGGCGATTGGCGAGCCGCGCGCGGCGATCGTCGATCCCGCGCTGTCTCCGGACGGGCAGAGAGTGGCGTT
>JANNHC010000072.1:0-11323 GCA_031404215.1 Acidobacteriota bacterium | reverse complement strand
GAACACGATGACTCCCGCGCCTTCAGCCGGCGGAAAAATGCGGTCGTCGATGTAGTCGCGGTCGAGCGTGACGATGGTGCGGCCCAATTGGCGGGCCATGCGGTAATGTTCGATGTCGCGCGCGCGCCGCAGGTCGTCGTGGTCGAGCACGAACAGGACATCCCAGCGCAGCCGTGTCCGCATGAACGTGACCACGCCGATCGGGATGTTCGCATCGGCATAGATCCGCGGCTCCTGCGCAAGCCGTCCCACGTGCGGATTCATTTCGCTCGACAACGTTCCCATGAGGGCGTTCAACGGTGCCGGTCGATTTCGGCTGGCTCCTTGCTGATCGTCGACGCGCGGTCTTTCTGCGCAGCTTTCGCCTGCCTCAAGAGGTCGGCCACGAGCGCGTCGCGTTTGTGCACGAGTTCCTTTCGCGGGCGACGGCCGTTTGACGATCCCACCGCGTACTCGGAGAAGAGCGGAAAGGCAATCGTTGAGTCGCAGTAGGCGACGACCGTATCCGGCAGGACACCCGGGTTGACTTTCCCCCAGCTGACGGCCTCGGCAGGCGTGGCTCCGGAGAGGCCCCCCCAGACGACCTGATCGGTCGTGATCTGGATGAAGTAATCGTTGCCTCCCTTGGGGATGCCGTACACCTCCCAGAGCGTCGGCTGGCCCTGCAGGTAGAAGTTCTTCGGTGAACCGCCGCCGAGAATCACGCACCCGTTCTTCTTTCCGGCAAGAATGATCGCGCAGATCTCGTTGACGTCGCGGTTGGAGTCGATCATCAGCGTCGATCCGTTCATCAGTTCGTGGTACGCGATGTTCATCCCGATCGAGCTGTCTCCGGGCGAAGAAGTATAAAGCGGGACCCCGGTCTGGGCGGCGCGCGCGACGACCGAATACTCCTCGCAGCCCGGCTGTCGTTCGAGCAGGTCCAGACCGAGGCGATAGTGAAACTCGGAGGTGGAAATCGGGCCGGCCAGCTTCGACCGGACGAGAAAGTCCCGGATGTAGGCGTCCGTCTCGAGGAGCACCGTCGCGGGGAAGAGGACGTCGTAAATCCGGATGATGCCCTGCTCGTACAGCTCGACGTCGTCCAGGAAGGGGGAGCCGCGGTGCAGCGTGAAATTCAAGGCGTAATGGAGATCGTGGTAGAGATTGGCGCCTGTGCTGATGATGAAGTCGACGAGCCCCCGGTCCATCAACTCGATCACGCACCCGCCGAGCCCGGCAGGCGTCAGCGCTCCGGCTACGGTCAGGCCGATCGTCGTGTCGTGCTCGGGCGCCAGCATCTTGTCGGCGAAGATGTGACACGCTTCCGACAGCCGGCCGGCGTTGAAAGCCTGAAAGCCCCCATCGATGAGCTGGCGGACCTCGGCACTTCCGCGCGGCCGATAATACTTAATCGCTTTTCCGGTAAGGTAGTTAGGAGCTTTGTGGCCCGGAGACCCGGGCGCTCGGTGGGGCACTGACGAACCTCCCGCGTTGACCGCGACGCGTGGTACCGCGCCGGATCCGGCAGCCGTCGAACGGCTCCGTCTACGATAGCATCAGTTGGAGAGAACGGCGGGCGAAATCCCTTGACACCGGGCGTAATCCGGAGCGAAGTTAAGCGCCGCTTCCCCAGCCATTTTCGAGCGTGACCGATGAATGAAGTGCGTCTCGATCCCGCCAATGCCACAGTGTGGATGGCGCTCGCGATCGTCCTGGTGGGCCTCGTGCTCGCGTTTTTCTGGTACAAGGGCCGGCCGATGGCAGGGAACCACGTGTTCCGGGCAAGCCGCCTGAGCCGCGGCAACCTGTTTTTTCCCACCCAGGTGGCGGTGACGGCTGCCAGTATCGTGCATTTCACCCCCGAGCTGGTCGGCGGACGGGAACAGTCTATTCACCTGGCCCATGTCGCGTCGGTGCTGATCGACCGAAATTTATTCTTTGCAGACGTCATGATTGAAACTTCTGGGGGCGCCAGCCCCGTACGGTGTCACGGACATCGGAAGGCGGACGCGGTCGAAATGAAGCGGCTCATCGAGCAGTTCCAGTCGGAGCACTACCGCGATCGCGGCGCGGGCGCAGGCCGTGAGGACCGCCGGACGTCATGAGCGACATGGAGAAGGCATCGGTGTCCACACGGCGGGTCGATCCGACTGAGGTCGAGGCGCGGTTTCACGCGCTGGTGCAGTCTCCCCTGCGGGCCGGCCTGCTTCGCTTCCTCTGCGCGCGGCCGGAGGAATCCTTCGACGTCGAATCGCTGATGCAGACGTTCGGCCGCATGCGGCTCGACGTCGAGAACTGCATGCGGGAACTCGTCACGTTCGGCGTCGTCGGGAAAATCGCCGGCACCGGCACCCCTCGATACGCGTACCAACCGCCCGCCGGGGACGTCGTGCGCGATCTGCTCGACGAGTTCCTGGAGCGCCGCGCGACGGTCAGCCACGAGGATCGCTCTCCGGCGGTGCAGCGTTTCCGCGAAATGATCGGCCGGGACGAGAAGATGCTCGTCGTCTTCGAGTGGATCCGGACAGCCGCCAAATCTGACATCTCGGTCCTCATCCTCGGTCCGACCGGCTCGGGGAAGGAAGTCGTCGCGCGGATGATTCACGAGTTGAGCCGGCGCGGCACGAACAAGTTTCAGGGCGTCAACTGCGCCGCGCTCCCCGACACGCTCTTCGAGTCCGAACTCTTCGGATACGAGAAAGGCGCGTTTACGGGCGCGAACGACCGCAAGCAGGGCCGTCTTGAAATGGCCAACAACGGCACGCTTTTCCTGGACGAGATCGGCGATCTCGCGCTCATCGGGCAGGCAAAGTTACTGCGCGCGCTCGAAGAACGCCGCTTCGAGCGCCTTGGGGGGAACGAACCGATCGAGGTGAACTTCCGCCTGATCTCGGCGACCAACCGGCCGCTCGACCAGTTCGTACGCGACGCGCGGTTCCGGGAAGACCTCTACTACCGTGTCAACGCATTTTCGATCCGGCTGCCGTCGCTCCGTGAACGGGCCAGCGATATCCCCGTGCTGGCGCAGCGCTTCCTCGCACGCTACTGCGCCGCGAACGGGCTTCCGCTAGACGGGAAGACGTTCGCGAAGGAGGCGATGGACCTGCTGCTGGTGTACCACTGGCCGGGAAACATCCGCGAACTCGAAAGCACGGTCGCGCGCGCGGCGCTTTCCTCGCCCGGCCGGTCCATCCGGGGGAACGATGTGGAGTTCCTGCATGCGGTCCAGGCCGCTCCCGACGCCACCCGCCAGCGGCTCCCGTCGCTCGCCGACGCCGAACGCACTCACATCGTCCGGGTGCTGGAAGCGGTGAACTGGAACAAGAAGCAGGCGGCCGGCGTGCTGGAAATCAGCCGGGGCACCCTGTATCGGAAGATCGTCGAATACGGACTCGAGAACGACCAGCGGCCAGCAAAACCCGCGAGCAAGGGTGGCACAAACTGACACGCCCCCCGGGGATCGCGTCGGCAGATAACGGTAACTGGAAGACGGTTTTGCAAGCGTCGTTACAGAAGTGTAAGCACGATCACGCTTCTTGTCGGCCCGAGCCTTCTGAACCACTCTGATTTAGACCGAATAGGCACTCGATCCGGCGGTAAAATGCGGGCGGGTCGGGACGTCCGTTCGCAGGCAGCCAATTTGCACCCGCGCACGCGTTCGACCCTTGTCGAGCGACCCTGCGAAAATGTTGAAACGTGCCCTCCTCGTCATCGCGCTTCTGTCGGCGACGGCTGCCCCTGTTTTGGCGACGGGCCAGGCTGCCGCGAGCAAGCTCGACGCGCCGCTTCGCGCCCGGGCCCACGCCGGCCGTGGAACGTCGCGCGTCATCATCGAAACCACCGACGGATCCCCGGCCGACAGGCTGATTCGCTCGCTCAAAGGCACTCCGGGCCGGCGGCTGGGGCTTCTCCGCGGCCAGGTCGCCGAAGTCCCCAATACCTCGCTCGAAGCCCTTGCCGGCCGTGCCACCGTGCGCGCCATCCGCCTCGACCGCCGTGTCATGGGGACGATGGAGCGGACCGGCGCGACGATCGGCGCGGGCTGGATTCGCGAGCAGATGGGGCTGGACGGCACGGGGGTCGGCGTTGCGATTATCGATTCCGGCGTGACGTCCTGGCACGACGATCTGGGCAGCGACCGCGTCGTCCACTTCGCGGACTTCGTTGAGTTTCAGCCGCTCCCGTACGACGACTACGGCCACGGTACGCACGTCGCGGGCATCATCGCCGCCAACGGCTACGACTCGGGCGGGGCGCGTCGCGGTATCGCGCCGGCGGCGAACCTCGTGGTGCTCAAGGTGCTCGACGGCGACGGTTACGGGTACATCAGCAACGTCATCGCGGCGATCGACTACGCGGTTGAGCATCGTGCGAGGTTCAACATCAGGGTGATCAACCTGTCCGTAGCGGCTGGCGTGTACGAGTCCTACAGCACCGATCCGCTGACGCTCGCGGCGAAGCGCGCGGTGCAGGCGGGCGTCGTGGTCGTCACCGCCGCGGGGAACCTCGGACGCAACGCCCGGAAGCAGACGCAGTACGGCGGCATCACAGCGCCGGGCAATGCGCCATGGGTGCTCACCGTCGGCGCCGCGAGCCACAACGGCACCCCCGCCCGCAGCGACGATTCCATGGCGGCGTTCAGTTCGCGCGGTCCCAGCTTCATCGACTACGCCGCAAAGCCCGACGTCGTCGCCCCTGGTGTGGGAATCGAATCGCTCGCCGACGGGACGAGCCTGTTGTTTGCGACGCATCCGGCGGCTCGGCTCTGGGGCACGGTCGATACGGTCACGCAGCCTTACCTGAGCCTGAGCGGCACGAGCATGGCCGCCCCGGTTGTCACCGGGACCGTCGCGTTGATGATGCAGGCCAACCCGTCGCTCACGCCAAACATGGTGAAGGCGATCCTGCAATACACGGCGGAGCACAAGGCCCGGTACAACGACCTCACACAAGGTGCGGGGTTCCTGAATGCGCGCGGCGCGGTTCAACTCGCGAAATTTTTCGCCACCGCGGGCAATCAGGCGGCCGACCCGGCCGCGCTCAGCAGCGCCGATCCGACAGCCTGGAACAAGCACATCAACTGGGGCAATCACCGTCTTGGCGGCGGCGTGCTCAGGCCCGACGCCAACGCCTGGGGGGTGGGCACCATCTGGGGCTCGTCCACCACCGAAGGAGGCGACGCGATTGTCTGGGGCGCAACGGCGGCCAGCGCCGACAGCATCGCCTGGGGCGCGGGAGACGAGGACAACATCGTGTGGGGCACCGCGTGCGGCGGCGCTGACTGCCGCAGCGTAATCTGGGGCACCCAGTGCACGGTCGACGACTGCACCCATGTTGTCTGGGGTGCATCGGGGCTCGAAGACCACATCGTGTGGGGCACGAGCACGGCAGACGAGGACTGCATCGTCTGGGGCGCAGGCACCGGCGTCGCGAATGTCCCGCCGGCAGAACCGGCGGAGACGGCCTGGATGATCGGGCGCCCGGATCACGCCGCGGCGATCTCGAGACGAGCATGACTGCCGGAATGCGAACTTCCGATCGCTCGAAGGCTGTCTGGGGCTGCTGACGCGATGAAAAGCCTTCCGGTCCCGGCCAGACTGTTCGTCTGCGCGGTCATTGCCGTCGGAGCGGCGCTGCTCGTCGCTTTTTTTCCGATGAAGTCGTTCGCCTCGCCCGGGCTGTTTCTCCTGCTCCTGACGCTGTCGTCATTCACGTCCGTGTTCAAGGTGAAGCTTCCGCTCGCGCGCAGCGATTCCACCATGTCGGTTTCGTATGCGGTCGATTTCGCGTCCCTGCTGCTGCTTGGGCCCGACGAAACGATGATCGTGGCGGCGGCCAGCGCGTGGAGCCAGTGCACGTTCCGCATCAAGGAGCGCAACGCGGCGTACCGCACGCTCTTCAGCATGGGGTGTCTCGTCATCACGGTGCAGGCGGCGGGCACGATTTACGAACGTCTTGGTGGCGTGCCCGGGCAGTTCGACCTCTGGACCCTGCCGAAGCCGCTCGTCGGCGCCGCGACGTCGTACTTCCTGATCAACACCGCGATGGTCGCGACCGCGATCGCCCTGTCCACGAGACAGAGCGTCCTGAAGATCTGGAACGAGAACTTCCTCTGGAGCGCGCCGAGCTACTTTGTGGGCGCCGGCGCGGCCGCGCTGGCGGTGGGTGTCTTCAGCTTCGTGTCGGTGCGCTGGTTGCTTCCGCTCGCGGCTGCCCCGCTCTACCTCACCTACCGCAGCTACAAGGTCTACCTGGGCCGCATAGACGACGAGCAACGGCACGTCCGCGAGATGGCTGACCTGCACCTGGCCACCATCGAGGCGCTGGCCCTCGCCATCGACGCCAAGGATCAGACCTCTCAGTCACATATCCGCCGCGTGCAGCTGTACGCGGCGGCGCTCGCGCGCGCGCTCGGCATGAGCGAAAACGACATCCAGGGCGTCAAGACGGCCGCGCTCCTTCACGACATCGGCAAGCTTGCGGTGCCCGAGCACATCCTGTCGAAGCCGGGCCCGCTGACACCGGAAGAGTTCCAGAAGATTCGGGCCCATCCCAAGGTCGGCGCCGATATCATCAGCGCCGTGCCGTTTCCGTACCCGGTGTCGCCCCTGATCCTGAGCCATCACGAGCGATGGGACGGCAAGGGATATCCCACCGGCTTGAAGGGTGAGGAGATTCCCCTCGGCGCGCGAATCCTCTCCGTGGTCGATTACTTCGACGCCCTGATGGCCGAGCGCCCATATCACAAGGCCATGGGCTTCGACGCGGCGATCAGCCTGCTGCAGCAGGAGGCCGGCAAGGGGCTCGATCCGAAGGTCGTGGGCAAGTTCATCGAGCTGTTGCCGGCCCTGCAGCGTGAGGCGACCACGCTCGAGCAGGCCATGCGCCGGACGTCCGCGCCCGAAGATCACGGCCAGGCCGTGGGGCGGCCGGCGACCGGCCTCACGCCGGAGCCCACGAAGAAGAACGTCTTCGACGACATCGCGCTCGCGCACCGCGAGATCTACGCGCTGTACGAAATCGCGCAGGCGATGGGCACCAGCCTTGGCGTGTCCGACACGATGGCGCTCATCTCCGCCAAGTTGAGCAACCTGGTGCCTTTCTCGTGCGCGGCGCTGTTCTTGTACGACGAGGAGAGTGAAACGCTGCGGTGCCGTTTCGCGACCGGGACGGATGCCGACATCATCCAGCAGATTGCCGTCCACAGCGGGGAGGGCCTGACCGGCTGGGTCGCGCGCAATCGCCGCGCGCTCGTGAACGCCCGGCCGAGCGCGGACCTCGAAGCGGCCGGCCTCGCGGAACTGCACACGAGCCTGCAGTCCGCGCTCGTCTGCCCGCTGCTCTTCAACGAACGATTCATCGGCACGCTGTCGGTGTACCACGTGGACGCCGCGTTCTACCGCGACGATCACCGGCGGCTGCTCGATCGCGTCTCGGAACAGGCGGCGGCCGTCATCAACAACTCGATGCTGTTCGAGCAGACGCAGGAAGACTCGCTCACCGATCCGCTGACGGGGCTGCCGAACACGCGCTTCCTCTTCATGCACCTGACGCGCGAGCTGGCCCGGGCCGAGCGCCTGAAAGCCGAGGTCTCGCTTCTCGTCATGGACCTCGACAACTTCAAGAGCATCAACGACAGCCACGGCCATCACGTCGGCGACCGCGCGCTCTGCGAGGTGGCGCGCGTGCTTCGGACCGCGATCCGTCCCTACGACATCTGCGTGCGGTACGCGGGCGACGAGTTCATCGTCGTGCTCTCGGGGTGCAGCGCAGACGAGGCCGAGCAGAAACGCTCCGAACTTCAACAGGGGATCGATCAGGTCTACTTCGAGGCGCGTCCGGGCAAGCGTGTCGAGCTGGGAATCAGCGTGGGGGCCGCGGTCTTTCCGCAGGACGGGGAGTCGTACGAAGCGCTGCTGGCCACGGCTGACAGCCGGATGTACCAGGACAAGTCGCGACGGAAGCGGCCGGGCGGCCGGGACACGGCGCGGCCCAATGCGCACAGCACGTCGCAGTTCCCCGACCTGACCGACGGAGACATCCAGAAAGCCGCCGCAGGCATCCTCTAATCCCGTCCTACCAATCCTCGAGCCTGATCCGATTTCGATCGATACCGAGATCCTGCAGGAGCAGCGGCACTTCGGCCACCATCGGTATCGGACCGCACACGAAACACAGCGTCGCCGGATCCTCGACAAACCCCGATAACTGCGCCGCGACAATGCGGCCCCTGGCCCAACGCCACCGCGGCGTCATCTCGCGCGTGGCGGTCAACGACAGATCGATCTCGCCTCGCCTCGCCATTCCCCGCAGTTCCGGGAGATACGCGAAGTCGGCCGGTGTCCTGGCGCTGTAGAGGAGACACAGCCGCCCGGGTGTCCTCGACAACACGGCATGCCTGATCATCGATCGCAGCGGCGCAATGCCAGTGCCGCCGGCGATGAAGAGGAAGCGCCGCTCGCGCGGCGCGTCGGGAAAGACAAATGATCCGGACGGTTCCGTTACCGCTATCAGCGAACCGCGGCGGAGCGGCTCGAAATACCCGCCCCAGCGGCCGGCGCTGTCGATCTTGACCAGGAACTCTATGCATCCGTGCTGTGCGGTCTCTTCTGGAGCGGACGCGATGGAATAGGGGATCCGCCTGGTTGAATCCGCTGCACCGAGCGAGGCGGCCTGGCCGGCCCGGTAGGGAAAAGGGGCGCCTCCGAGATGCAGACGAACAATGAAGGAAGAGAGAGTCGCCCTGCGCAGACTGCTGACATGCAGCACCAGATGACGCACGACCGAATCTTATCCCTCCTGAGCCCTGGGCTTTTACTCCACTTGCAGCGCCGACTTCACGTCGGTCACGCCCTTGACCGTTCGCGCGAGCCGAATCGCCTGGGCTTCTTCATCCCTGGTTTTCACCCGGCCCGAAAGCGTCACCACGCCCTTGGACGTCTCGACGTCAAGCCGCGCGATACTGATGAGCGGGTCGTTGACGAAGGCCGTTTTCACGCGCGCCGTAATCGTCGCGTCGTCCATGGCGCCGCCGGCGGTAGCGCTCCCTGCCCTGGCTCCGCAGCCCGCAACGAAGACCGCCGCAACCAGGGCCAGCGCAAACACGAACGAATGTGCTCTCTTCATCGCTCAAACCCCCGCCGACCATTATCGCTTCAGGGGGCAGCCAACGAGCGAAGGATGAAGGATGAGGGATGAGGGATTGCTACATGCCCGTCGCATGGAAGCCGGCGTCGACCATCAAGATCTCGGCCGTGACGGCCCGGCCGGCCGGGCCGAGGAGAAACATCGCCGCATCGGCGACCTCGGCCGTATCAACGGTGCGGCGAAGCGGCGCCCGGTCGCGGTAATGCTGCAGGATATTCGTGAAACCTGAAATGCCCGACGCCGCGAGCGTCTTGATGGGGCCAGCCGAAATCGCGTTGACGCGAATGCCCTTCGGCCCGAGATCGGCGGCGAGGTACCTGACGCACGCTTCGAGCGCGGCTTTCGCCACGCCCATCACGTTGTAGTTCTGAAATACCCGCTCGCTGCCAAGGTACGTGAGGGTGAGGATGCTGCCGCCGCCTCTCCGTTCCATCAAAGGCGCCGCGCCGCGGGCGAGCGCGATGAGGGAATAGGCGCTGACATCGAGCGTGAGCTTGAACCCCGCTCTGGTGGTATCGACGAAGTGGAAGTCGGACGCGAGCTCTTCACGCGGCGCGAATGCGGCCCCGTGCACGAGGAAGTCGAGTCCACCGAATTCGCGATCGATCTCCGCGAACACGTTGGCGATCTGCGCATCGTCGGTGACGTCACACGGAAGAATGAGGGGATCTGCCAGGCCGGTGGAAAGATCTCGCACGTTCTCTTCCAGCCGTTCGCCCTGGTACGTGACAGCGAGCCGCGCACCCGCGGCCGACGCCGCCTGCGCGATCGCCCAGGCGATAGAGCGTTTGTTCGCGACGCCGACGATAAGCCCGGTCTTGTTAGCGAGATCTACCATGTAAAAGGGTTCAGGTCGCGAGCCCTGAGCCTATCTTGAGCGCTTCCTGCCACCGCCTGGGCGCGGCGGTCCGGAACGGAATCCGGCGGCCGGGCCGCTGCGTCCGCCCTGGCCACGCCCGCCGGGACCGGCAGGACGAGGACCCGCAAAGCGCGGGCCGCCGTGCCCCTGTCTGCCGCTTCCACCGTTGCCAGCGCCGCTTCCGCCGGGACCGCCCGGCCGGTGCGGTTTGATGCGGGTATCGCCTCCGCGGAAATGGCCGTTGCTACTGCGCTGGCGTATCGTGAACTCGGGGAGGCGCCGCTCTTCCTTCTGCCCTTCTATGCGCGGGAGCTGGGCCCGGATGAGCGGGCGATGAACGGGTCCCTCTTCGAATTCCACCGGCGCTTCGCCGCGTTCGCCGTCAGCGCCCTCCTCGACATCGTCTGCGTCGTGGTCCTCGACGCGTTGCTCCGCAGCGGCTTGGGCCACGGGTGCGGCGGCAGCCGCTCCCGCGGTTGCCTGCGCAATGATCGGCACTTCTGTGGGGTCGGAATCGAGCGCGGGAATGACGGGCGTGGCATCGGCCGCGAGATGCCCCTCGAGGACTTCCTTGTAGAGCGCCGCGGTCGTTTCCTTCTTTCGACGTCTCGGGACCTTGCCACCTTTGTACGGGTGCTCGGTGTCGCACGTCGTGCATCGGGTCTGCTTGACGTTCTCTTCTATCATCGCGACGACGGCGTGATTCGTCAGCCGCCGCTCGCGCGGACAGTAGTCGTCCAATATGTCACCGAGACGCAGCCGGCGCTGCTCCATTCAACTCCCCCGAGATAACGTGTAATGGCTGGAAGAAAGATCCGTTGGCGGTCCCCAGAGTCTATCAGAGACTCTTCCCCAAGCGCAACAGTAGTGGTCGCAAATGCCCAAATTCAGGGGCGTTGCGGTGTTCTGACTTGCCTGGGTTTGTCGATCCAGGCCAGCGCGGCCTCCATTGGCCGATCGCGGCCGGCCAGCAGATCGTTCCGCTCGAGCGGAACCATCTCGTCCGGGATCACACCGCGGCCCTCGAGTCGCGTCCCGTCGGCCGTCACGAAATCACCATACGCGTGAATGAGCACGTCGCCATTCGGCAGCCGATCGAAGAGCGCCGGAAGCGCCTGGCCCATGGAGGGCTGACCGAACACGCGCGCGCGGCCGATCGCCTGCATCCCGCCTGTGAAGCACTCGGATGCGCTGCCGCTCATGGAGTCGATGAGGATCGCGACGGGTCCGGCGAAGGTCTCCACGCGTTCGCCGGTCGCGCTGACCAGGCGCGGGTTGACGAAGAAGTTGAACTCGCTGTCACGGGTCTTCATCACGCCAAGCGATTTGCGTTCG
>JANNHC010000071.1:0-4303 GCA_031404215.1 Acidobacteriota bacterium | reverse complement strand
CTGGCCTTGGCAAGTCTCTGGCCTTCCGAACCTTCAACACTACTTTGCAAATAACGGACATCGCCACGGCACCATCGCCGACGGGCTTCTCGCAGTAGACGTCCTTACCGGCCTTTGCGGCCATCGTCGAGATGACCCCATGCCATCGGTCGCCCGTGGCGATCAGGACGGCATCGATATCCGGACGCGCCAGTAGCTCGCGGAAGTCCTTGTAGGTCGTGCAGCCCTTGTAGTTTCCACGCTTGGTCTCGGCCGCATACGCGGTTTCGACCGTGTTCTTTGCGTCATTCACGCGCCAATCGTCGACGTCGCACACGGCGACCACCTGAATCTCGGGGTTGCTGACCATCCGTCGAAGGTTCCCGTTACCCATGATGCCGACGCCGATGAACCCGAGCGTGATTCGTTCGCTGGGCGCAGCGGCGTGCAACCGCCGCGAGATCCACGGTGCGGCCAGCAAGCCGACGCCCTGCTTGAGGATGGTGCGACGACCGATCGGCCGTTGGAACAGCGTACTCATCTATGGCTTCCTCTCGGATACCGCGTTGCCTGGAAATTCCTGTGCAACAGCACATCGCTGCCGGCGAGCACAGCGCTAGGTTCCCTGCATGTACCCCAGCTTCTGCAGGTACCACTTGCTGATTTCCGCGGTCTGACGCGCCGTGTAGGGCATGTTCCGCGAGCCGTCAAGCTCGTGCATGATGTTCGCCTTCGGATTGGCCTGCTCCATCGTCTCGAGGATCGCCTTCAGATCGACCGTGCCGAGGCCGAGCGGGCAATAGCCGCCCATGTGCGGACCGTTAACGAAGTCCTTCAAGTGCATGTGAACGGTGATGGCGGCGAAGTCTTTCACCACCTTCGCCGCGTCGGCGCCGCCTTTCTGCAGCTGGCCGACATCGGGCGCGAACTTGAAGACCCGCGTGTCGACGCTTTCCATGACCGCGTAGACCTCGTCGCGGGTTTCGATCGCAGTACCGGTGTGCTGGTGCAAGCCCGAGCCCACACCGACATCCGCCAGGGCCTTGCCGTAGTCGTTCAGCGCCGCGACGATGTTGGAGCGGTGGGCAGCGAAGTCGTAGCCCGCGCGTTTCGCGCCGCCGGCCTCGATGACCAGGAAGTTCGCGCCGTACTTCTTCAGAATCGTGCCCCAGCGGACGATCGTGTCAATTTCGTTTTTGCGAACAGACGGATCGATGACGTTCAGGGGGGCGTACGCAGAGATGAGCGGAATCTGGTACTGGGAGATCAGCTTTTCGAGCGTGCCCTTCTTGTCCCAGTCCTCCACGACCTGGCCAAACGTCTCGAAGCCCTTGTAACCGAGCTCCGACATGTCCCGCACGGCGGTCTCGAGGGGTTCCGGCGCTCGTGGAAAGACATTCCACACGAGGGCGGTGCACCCGATGCGAAGCTGCTTCAGCGTCCCGGGTTGGCCCTGGGCCGCCGGCTCTGGAGTCGCGCCGGCGGCGACGTGCGCCACGGCCGTCCCGCCAATTCCGGCTAGTATGGCTTTCGTGAACGTCCGGCGATTCACTGAACCTGCCACGGAAAACCTCGGTTCCGGCGCTCCGCTGATTTGCCGCCGCGGGAGGCGCCGAGAAAATTCCATGAACGCTTGTTTGCGTATTGCGCAAACGCAGTGCGCAGCACTTATACTAACGGCGTCGCCGAGTGTCAAGCCAGACGCCCGCGTCCCATGGGAGGAAATAGTGTCGACCATCCCTCCGGCTTCGCGTTCCCAGGTGAATCGTCGCCAGTTCCTGCGCGCTGCAACGGTTGCGGCGGTGGCCCCGATGATCGTGCCGCGGCACGTGGTCGCGCGATCGCAGACGACTCCGCCGAGCGATCGAATCACGATCGGGCACATCGGCGTCGGGAGGATGGGCGGCGGCCACGTTCGGGGCTTTCTCAAGATGCCCGACGCCCGGATCGTCGCCATCTCCGATGTCCGTTTCGAGACTCTCGAACGCGCGCAGGGCGCGGTCAATCAGCAGTATGGAGATTCGACATGCGCCGCGCATCCCGATTTCCGCGAGCTGCTGGCGCGGCCGGACATCGATGCCGTCGTCATCGCCACCGGGGAACGCTGGCATCCGCTGATTGGCATCGAGGCGGCGCGCCGCGGGAAGCACATCTACTGCGAGAAGCCGCTCAGCGTCACGCTGGCCGAAGGCCTGGCGCTGCGTGCAGCGGTGCAGAAATACGGCGTGGTTTTCCAGTGGGGCACGCAGCAGCGCTCCAGCGTCAACTACCGGCACACCGCGGAGCTGGTCCGGAACGGCTACATCGGCGACGTGCGCAACATCATGATCGGCTCGGCCGGCGGCTCCCCGCCCAAGCCCGAGCCCCCCGAGACGTTGAAGGATCCACCCGCCGGGGTTCGACTACGACCGGTGGCTCGGGCCCTCGCCGTACGTGCCGTACAGCGACGTCCGCGTCTCGCTCACCTGGCTGTTCATCCGCGACTACGGCCTCGGCTGTCTCGGCGGGGCCTGGGGCATTCACGACCTCGACGCGGCGCAGTTCTTCTTCGACACCGACGACACGACGCCGACCGAGATCGAAGGGCGCGCGCGCTACTACGAGGACATTCGCGACGTGCCGTATTCGTGGACCGTCGAACAGAAATACGCGACCGGCCCCACCGTGATCCACATGGATCTCGTCACCGCCAAGAGGAGAGCCAAGCAGTTCGAGCTGGGCGGCATGGCCAGCCTGGTGACCGGGTCGAAGGGCTGGATCTGGGTCAGCCGTCAGGGGGTGAAAACCGAGCCCGAGTCGCTGGCGCAGACGGTCATCGGGCCGAACGAGAAGCACGTCATCTTCTCGGATGACCACAAGCAGAACTTCCTCGACGCGATCAGGAAGAAAGCGCAGCCGATCTCGCCGATTGCCGCCGCCGTGCACACGGAAACGATGTGCCAGCAATCCGCCATCGCGATGCAGCTGCAGCGCAAGCTGCGGTGGGATCCGAAGGCGGAGCGCTTCATCAACGACGAGCAGGCCAACCGCCTGCTCTCCCGCGCCATTCGCGCGCCGTGGAGCTACACGATATGAAACTACCCACACTGGCGTTCGCAATGGCCGCTGCCGCCGGGTTGGTAGCGGTCCATCCACTCGACGATGCGGCTGCAGCGGGCCAGGCGCAAGTGCCCGCCGCGCAGACACCGGCGCCGACAGGTCAGGCATCGGCAGGGCCCGGCCAGACCCAGGAACCACGGCGGCGCCGCGAAGTCACGCCCGAGGAGCGCGCGAGGATCGAGGCCGCCCTGCCTGCGAAGGCAGTCGCGGTTCCCAAGAGGCCGCGGAAACTCCTCGTCTTCGACCGGCAGGTGAATTACGGCGGCCACGCGTCGATTCCCTACGCCAACCTCGCGATGCAGTTGATGGGTGAGAAGACCGGGGCGTTCACGGCGACGCTGTCGAGCGAGCCGGGGGCGCTCGCCCCGGCCAACCTGCAGCAATACGACGCGGTCTATCTGAACAACACCGTCGGCGACATCTTCGACACGCCCGAGATCCGCGCGGCGTTCGTCGCGTTCGTCGAGAATGGCGGCGGCGTCGTGGGCAATCACGGCACCAGCGTGGCTTCGCCGAAGTGGACCGAGTTCGGCGAAATTCTCGGCGCTGCCGGCGCCTCGCACCGGGAGCCGAACGAGAAGGCCACCATCAATGTCGAAGACCCGACCCACCCCATCACTCGTGCCTTCGACGGAAAGCCCTTCGAGCAGGTCGATGAACACTACCGCGTGGGGCCGCCGTATTCGCGCGACAGGGTGCGGGTGCTCCTGAGCCTCGATCCCAACGCGACCGACATGATGCAGGGGCGATGCTTCGGCCAGTGTCTGCGCGACGACAACGACTATCCGGTCGCGTGGATTCGGCAGCACGGCAAGGGTCGTGTCTTCTACACCACCCTCGGACACAACCCCGACCTGTTCTGGGACCCGCGAATGCTGGCGATGTTCCTGGCGGGTACACAGTACGCGCTTGGCGATCTGGAGGCCGACGCGACGCCGCGCCCGCGCGGCACCAGCCGGTTCGATACGGCGCTGGCGGCGATGACGACCTACGATTTCGGGCAGGATCGCGCCCAGGTGCGGCGGTTCGAACGCGAAGTCACGCTTGCCGCTGCGACGAAGGAAGGCGCGGCGGATGCCGAACAGAAGATGTTGAAGGTTCTGCAAAGCCAGGCCCCGCTCGGCGCCAAGGATGTCATCTGCCGGCAGCTGGCGATTATCGGTTCATCCCGTTCGGAACGAGTACTCAAGGCGATGCTGAAGAACAAGAGTACGGAGGCCATGGC
>JANNHC010000070.1:0-1768 GCA_031404215.1 Acidobacteriota bacterium | reverse complement strand
TTACAAGGATTCCCTTAGTAGCGGCGAGCGAACCGGGAAGAGCCCAGCTTGTACAGCAGCGCGCCATGCTCGAACGAGTTGCTCCTGGCGAACGCCCACAGCGCCGCTTCAAGGGAGTCCACGACGTAGCCGGTGCCACGGACGTCGGGCGGCTCGCGATGCACGAAGGAGCCGGCGGCGATGTCGTGGATCTTCGGTGCGAGCGGCTCGCGGGCCCAAAGCCCAGGGACCGGTGTGAAAAGAGGCGCGAGCAGGTCTTTCTTTGATCTGCCCTGCAGCGCTCCAAGGATCAGGCCTGCCAGGTAGCGGCACGCGTCGATCGCTTCCTTTGCACCGTGGGTCGTGCGTGAGCTGTCGGCCGCGCGTGCGATGGCGACCTCCGGAGCGCTGGCGAAGAACAGCGGCACTGGGGCCAGCCGCATGATTGAGCCGTTGCCTGCGGAAAATTCGTCGGTGCTGCCGGACCAGGGTTCGCTGTGCCGTTCGAACCGGGCGAGCGCGGCCAGCACCGTGCCGCCGATATCGAAGCATGTGCCGGTGCTGCTGTGGTGTCCGTTACGTTTCCAGCGGAGGTAGCGCGACAGCTGGTCCATGGGGTCGAATCCTGTGGACTCGATGAGGCTTTCTGCCAGGCACAAGGCCATCGACGTGTCGTCGGTCCACTGGCCCGGCGCGAGGTTGAATGGGCCGCCGCCGACCATGTCGGTAATAGGCGTGAATGTTCCCGGAGGCTTGAACTCGAGCGTCGTCCCGAGCGCGTCGCCGGCTGCCAGACCCAGCAGCGCACCGCGATACCGGTCGCGAAGCGTCGGCATGTGTCGCGAGTTTACTGCGGAGTTGCGACAGGTGTGGTCCAATAAACCGCAACGAAGATCAGACCCTCAGCGTGCCATCTTTGGCGAGCCGGGCCTCGTAGGTTTGGGCCTCGTCGCACCGGTTCACCAGGTTGGTCGCCTCGGGAGTAGGTCTTGGCGAACCTCCAGGGTGTGGATTCGACTAAACCGCGAACATCCACAAGGAAAAGGAACAGCGACAAACGAATGGGGCGGTGATTGCTGTGTCATCTATACAAGTTCCAGGTCGGCCTCGGGCAGTTCCAGCCGTGCGATCGACGGAAGCGTTGGCACCAGTCCCTGCAGATCGCCATACATGCCAGAAATATTGAAGGTGACGGACTCGATTTGCTTCGTGCGCTTCGCCCACTGCCGCTCGGCGGCGCGACGCTCCTGGTCGAGGTCCTCCTTCATTCTCTCGAACGCTTCGACAATCGCCTCGACACGCTGGCGGAACTCGATGCCTGACAGATACCGGTGAAGCAGCTCCAGCTTCTGGTCTTTGTTCACGAGGGCGCTGCGCGTCTGCGCGAGCTGGAGCAGATTCGTGCGGACGAGTCCGGCGACCGCTGCCGCGCAGGCGAAGTCCGTCACGAGGACGCCATCGACGACGGCGAAGCGTGTGCAGCCTTTCGGCAGGCTGGCCGTGACGAGGATGGCGACGTCGGCGCGAAGCGTGCGCTGGTCGTCTTTCAGTTTCGCAATCCAGCCGTCGCTCCAGTGCCTGGCGTTCTTGCACTCCCAGAGGATCGCGCCGGACCTGGCACCGCGCGAGTCGAGGACGATCTGGTGCAGATCCGCCCCACGGATGCCCTGCGCGACGGCCGCGATGTCGTCGCACGGGAACGCCGCACGGAGCATCGTCTCGAGCTCCCCTTCGCCGGCTTCTCCCTGGAGCTGCTGTGAGCCCTGCTCCGCCTTGCGCTTGAGATCCT
>JANNHC010000069.1:0-13455 GCA_031404215.1 Acidobacteriota bacterium | reverse complement strand
GGTGCTGGCCAGGGATTTCAACTGGTCCTACTGCGACGGCCATACCGAACTCCCGTTCATCCAGCAAGGCTTCGTGTTCACGCTCTATCTGCTGCTGCTTTACGGGGACGACTGGCAGCCGACCGAGCTGCACCTCGAAGCGACCCAGGCCGGACGACGCCTCGCGCTCGGCACGTCGTTCGCCATGACGACGGCCATCAACGAGATCACGCAGAACGGCGCGACAACATCGAAGACCGACCAGGTGTCGGCACGATCGATCATCCTGCCAAACAGTGTGTATGCCGGGTACGAAGCGCTGGCCGCGCGCCTCGCCTCCACGCAGCCGGGCACGGAGCTCCGCGCGTACGTGCCCCCGCAGGGGGAAATCGTCGTCAAGGTGAACAGCTCGTCGGCCGTACAGCTTTCATCCCCGGCCGGAATGTTCGCGGCGCGGCGCTACGAGGTCGCTTTTCAGAACCCGGCAGCTCCGCTCGCGGCAAGCGTCACGATCGACGATCGCGGGCGGCTGGTCAGCCTCGAGATTCCGTCGGCGAACCTGCGGCTGGTGCGGTCCGAGCTCGCTGGCGTCGCGACCCGGTCGCAGCCCGTGCGCAACGCGAACGACACCGACGTCATCATTCCCGCGACAGGCTTCAGCATTGCCGGCACGATGACGGTGCCGCAGGGAGTCGGCCGGCTGAGGCACCCGGCGGTCGTGCTCGTCGCGGGCTCAGGCTCGGTGGATCGCGACGAACTGGTGGCCGGCATTCCAATCTTCGCGCAGCTGGCCGCCGCGCTCGCCGAGCAGGGCTTCGCCGTGCTCCGATACGACAAGCGCGGGGTCGGTCAAAGCGGCGGCCGCACCGAGCGCGTCACGTTGCAGGACTACGCGGACGACCTGACCACGACAATCAACTGGATGGCGAAGCGGCCGGACATCGATCCGCGGCGGATAGCCG
The DNA here is from genome assembly GCA_031404215.1 of Acidobacteriota bacterium. Lineage (GTDB taxonomy): Bacteria > Acidobacteriota > Vicinamibacteria > Vicinamibacterales > 2-12-FULL-66-21 > JALZOC01. Next base: position 12,514 of record JANNHC010000069.1, on the reverse strand, counting down.
TCGCCGGGCACAGCGAAGGCGGCGCAGTCGGTTTGCTCGCGGCGGCCCGTGAGAAGAAAATTTCGTCCCTGGTCCTGATTGCAGCGCCTGGGACCGCTGGATCCGAGCTTGTCCTCGAACAGCAGCGGCATATCCTCGACGTGATGAAAGCTTCTGACGCGGACCGCCAGGCGAAAATCGAACTCCAGAAACGCATACAGACCGCGGTCATGACGGACAAGGGATGGGAATCGATTCCGCCTGAACTTCGCGCGCAGGCCGATTCAACGTGGTTCAGGAGCCTGCTCCTGTTCGATCCGGCCAAGGTCATGCCGAAGGTGAAGCAGCCGATCCTCCTGATCCAGGGGGATCTCGACCAGCAGGTGTTCCCTCACCATGTGGACAAACTCGCCACGCTGGCGCGCGCCAGAAAGAAGGCGGCGCCCGTCGAGGTGCTCCACCTTCCTGGCATCAACCACCTGCTGACGCCTGCCCTGACCGGCGAGGTCTCGGAATACGCCTCGCTGCCGGAGAAAAAGATTTCCCCCGCCGTCGCCAAGGGGATCGCGGACTGGCTGCGTAAGTAAAATCGACTACACTTTGACCGATGAAAGTCGGCATTCCTAAAGAGACGGTGCCGGGCGAGGCCCGGGTGGCGGTTGTCCCGGCGATGGTGCCCGGTCTCCTGAAGGCGGGGCTGGAAGTCGCCGTCGAGGCCGGAGCGGGAACGTCCGCCGGATTCACCGACGACATGTATCGCACGCAGGGTGCGACGCTGTCGGCGCGGGCGGATCTGTTCAAATCGTCCGACATCATTCTCGAGGTCCGCGCCACGGCGGCGGACGCCTCGTCGCTCCGGCCGGGGCAAACGGTCATCGGATTCGCCGATCCGCTTGGTTCACCGCAGGTCATCCGCAGCCTGGCACCGACGGGTATCAACCTCTTCTCGATGGAGCTGATGCCGCGCATCACGCGCGCCCAGAGCATGGACGCGCTGTCGTCGATGGCGACGATCGCCGGGTACAAGGCAGTGCTCCTCGCCGCGACGACGCTGCCGCGGATGTTCCCGATGTTGATGACGGCGGCCGGCACGATCTCGCCGGCCCGCGTGTTCATCATGGGCGCCGGCGTCGCCGGGCTCCAGGCAATCTCCACGGCGCGACGGCTTGGCGCGAAAGTCGAAGCGTATGACGTGCGTCCTGCCGTCAAGGAGCAAGTCCAGAGCCTGGGCGCCAGGTTCGTCGAGCTGCCGCTGGAGTCGGCCGACTCCGAGGACAAGGGTGGATACGCGAAAGCGCAGGACGAAGCGTTTTACAAGCGCCAGCGCGAGATGATGCTGAAGGTGGTCGCGGCCAGCGACGTCGTGATTACGACAGCGCTCATTCCCGGAAAGCCGGCCCCCATCCTGCTCACGACCGAGATGGTCGAGGCGATGGCGCCGGGCTCCGTCATCGTGGATTTGGCCGCCGAACGCGGCGGCAATTGTGAACTGACGAAACCGGACCAGATCGTGACCCACCGGGGCGTGACGATCCTGGGGCCGTCGAACCCGCCGGCGCTCGTGCCCTATCACGCCAGCCAGATGTACTCGAAGAACATCACCACGTTTCTGGCGCACCTGCTCGGAAAAGATGGCGCTGGGCAAGCCTCGTTCCCCATCGACGCCGACGACGAAATCACCCGCGAGACGCTGCTCACGCGGGGCGGCGAAGTCGTCCACGCACGCGTGCTCGCCCTGTAAACAGCATGTGGGTGCTCAAGACCGCGGAGCAGGCGGAGGATCCGTTTACCTTCCGCATACTTCCTGGCAATATCAAGACGATGGGCCGTTCGTCAGGCGCCGAATTCATGATGGATGCCGCCATGGTGTCGCGTCTGCACTGCCGTCTCGCGGCGGGCGCGACCGAACTGCAGGTGATCGACCTGGAGAGCACGAACGGAACCTTCGTCAACGGTCAGAGGGTGACGCAGGCAAATCTGAAAGAGGGCGACACCCTCGGCGTCGGCCGCGTGGAGCTGGTCGTCACCCGCGAGTGAACCAGCGTTCAGATCGCGATCTGTCTCGATCCGGCGTTCCAACGCTGGACTTCGTCATGCTGGCACCAGGAACGGGTTGGTGCGCTTCTCGACGCCGACGGTTGTTGGCTCGCCGTGGCCGGGATACACCATGGTCTCGTCCGGGAATGTAAAGAGGACCTCGCGAATCGATCGCAGAAGCGTCCCGAGATCTCCGCCCGGCAGGTCCACACGGCCGATCGACCCCGCAAAGAGCGTATCGCCCACAAAGAGCGTTCGCCCCGCATCGCCGTCGCGGCCAACGGCCAGGCACACCCCGCCAGGGCAGTGGCCGGGCGTGTGGTAAACCCAGGCGTTATAGTTTCCAAAGGCCCAGGGCCCGGCCCCCTCATAGAAAAAATCGATCTCGGGCTGCGGTTCGGCTGGAACACCGAGCATCTGTCCCTGCTGCTCAATCGCCTTGTACAAAAAGTGATCGGCGCGGTGCAGGCCGACCGGGGCTCCGAGCGCCTTCCTGGCGGCCGATACGCCCGTGATGTGGTCTATGTGCGCATGCGTCAACAGAATGTATCGAATTGTCAGCCCGTGGGCCTCGACGGCCGCCAGGAGCGCGTCGACCTCGTCGCCCGGATCGATGAGGATGCCCTCGCGGGTGTCCTCACACCCGATAACGAACCCATTTTTGAAGAACGGCGCGACCGCGCGGCTTTCGAGAATCATGTTGAGCCTGTCCGGTCTCCATTTTCGCATTCCCTATCAAGATGACTACCCAAATCTACAAGGACGCCACTCGCGTTCAGACGAGCCTTCTGGCGCCCCTCGAAAAACGATGCCTCGTCTGGATGGCGGAACGGATGCCAGCCGCGATTCATTCCGACCACTTGACCGCGCTTGCCGGGCTGTCGATGCTGGCAGCGGGCTTCTGCTACTGGCACGGCTCGCCGGCCGCGCTCCTGGCGGCGATCGGCCTGCTCGCGGTCAACTGGTTCGGAGACAGCCTCGACGGCACGCTGGCGCGAGTCCGCCATCACGAGCGCCCGCGGTACGGCTTCTACGTCGATCACGTGCTGGACGTGCTCTGCATCCTGTTCATCTTTGCCGGGCTCGTGCTCGGAGGCCACATGACCCCGCTTATCGGCGGGGGCTTCCTGCTGGCGTATTACCTGCTGATGATCGAAATCGCGCTTGCCACGCATGCGGTCGGCGTTTTCCGGATTTCATTCTGGATATTCGGACCCACCGAGCTTCGGCTCCTGCTCGCGGCGGGATCATTCCGGCTGGTGCAGTCGGACTTCATTACGATCGCCGGATCTGATTACCTGCTGTTCGATGTCGGGGGTGTCGTGGCGATGCTCGGGCTCGCCGTGACGTTCATCGCTTCAGCCACGGCGAACACGCGCGCCTTGTATATCGCCGAGCCCCTGCCGGGACGCGGGTCCCGGCCTGTTTCCCTGCCGCCCGCAGCCCCCGGACTTGGCGGCGTCCGGGCGAAGTAACTGCGCTATCATCGTCCGATGATCCTCGCCGCCGTGGACGACCTGCTCTTCAGCTCCAAGATCCGGACGACCGCGAAGCAGGCCGGCGTGGATCTGACGTTCGCGCGCACGCCGCCGGAAATTCTCGACCAGGCCAGGGCGCTTCGTCCAACGCTCCTCATTTTCGATCTCAACAGCGCCAAGGCCGACCCGCTCGAGACGATCGCCGCCCTGAAGGGCGATCCTGAACTGTCAGCGATTCGGACGCTCGGCTTCGTATCGCACGTGCACACCGACCTCATCGAAGCGGCGCGCAAGGCCGGCATCGACGACGTCATGGCTCGTTCGGCGTTTGCCGCGCGGCTCGCCGATATCCTGCTGGCTGCCAGCCCCTCGGCGCCCTGATTACCATCGACCACGTGCGCGCGGCCGCACGGCGCATCGAGCGGCATATCGTCCGGACGCCGCTGCGCCATTCGCCGTGGCTCTCGGCCGCGTCGGGCGCCGACGTCTATCTCAAGCTCGAAACCCTGCAGCCGACCTTCTCGTACAAGATTCGCGGCGCGTTCAACGCCGTGCTGACGCTCGTCGAACAGCACGGTCGCCAGGCTCCGCCGCTCGTGACCGCGTCGGCCGGCAATCATGGGCGGGCGCTTGCCTGTGCGGCACGCTCCGCTGGGCTCGCGTTGACGGTCTACGTCCCTGTGACAGCTCCCCGCACCAAGATCGAGGCGATTGGTCGGGCCGGAGCGGAGCTGAAAACGTGCCGGGACTACGACGAAGCGGAAGCGCTGGCAAAACAGCACGGGGCCACCGGCGCCGCGCTGTTCGTTTCCCCGTACTCCCACGCCGACGTGATTGCCGGCGCCGGGACCATCGCGCTCGAAATCCTCGACGACCGCCCGGATATCGACACGATCGTCGTGCCGGTCGGCGGTGGAGGGCTGGTGAGCGGCATCGCCACCGCGGTCAGTTCCTTGTCCGCACGACCCACGGTCGTCGGCGTCGAGGTCGAGGCATCGGCACCCTTCACGCAGTCGCTGGCGGCCGGCCGCATCGTGACGATTGACGTGAATCCTACGCTTGCAGACGGCCTGAGCGGCAACCTCGATCCGGAGACCGTGACGTTCGAGATTGTGCGAAGGCTCGTCAGCCGAATCGCGCTGGTGACCGAGCATCAACTGGAAGAGGCCGTCGGCGGAATCGCGCGCGAGGAGCGGCTGATCGTGGAAGGTGCGGGCGCGGTGGCGGCTGCGGCCGTGCTGGCCGGTGTCGTCCACATGCCGTCACGCCGGGTGGCGGTCATCCTGTCCGGCGCGAACATCGATCTCGAGAAGCTGAAGACGCTTATCTGAGAATCCACCAGAGAACGGCGACGATCGCGACCGCTACGAACACGATGGCCCACCACCCGCCGCCACCGCTGTCGTCGTCGAGTGGAAGGAGATCGGTGCGCGGCGCCTCCCCGGCGTGGACGTCGAGGATGACGGCGATACGGCGCAGTTCCGCCGCGAAGGCCGGCGCACTCTCCGGACGCTTCCCGGCATCCTTTGCCAGGGCGCGAGCCACCAATCTCGCCAGATCGTCCGAACCGCCGGAGACGCCGGGCGCCGGCGGCATAATGCTCGTCACGTTGACGAGGGTCGTCGCCACGTCTCCGGCCGCGAAGGGATTGCGCCCCGCCAGCATCTCGTAGAGCACGACACCGAGAGAAAAGAGGTCTGTGCGGGCGTCGATCGGTCCGCCGAGCGCCTGCTCCGGCGACATGTAGCTCACCACCGACACGGCCTCCGGTCCAAGGGAGTGCGGCGAGCTGACCGCGCGCGCCCGGATTCGCCCTCCGGTAGTCCAGGCCGCCATGCCGAACTCCAGGACCTTCGCGCTGCCCTTGTGCGTGACGAGTATGGTCTCCGGGCGGATGTCCGCGTGGAGCAGCCCGTGCGCGTGACCTTCGGCCAGCGCATCAGCGATGTGCACGGCCAATTCGACGGCCCGCCGAGGGTTGACCGCGCGGCCTGCGCTTTCCTGCCGCAAGCTGACGCCGGACGCGAACTCGTACGCCAGGTAAGAGCCGCCGTCGTACTCCCCCACCTCGAACAGCGTGGTGATGTTCGGGTGTGACAGCCGCGCGCCCGCGCCCGCATCGCCCAGAAACGCCGTGCGCGTGTCCGTATCGGAGAACGCCTCGTCGCGGATAAGCCTCAACGCCACCGTGCGCCCGACCTTGGTGTCGCGCGCGCGATAGATTTCGCTGAACGCGCCCTCGCCGAGGCGCTCGAGCAGGTTGTAGTGAGCGATGACAGTCACGGCAGGCCTTCAGTGCTTGGGCGGGCGGGACGGCCGCAGCTCGACTCGGCTCGGCAGGCTTCTCGCGGGATGCGCGATCAGATCGACGACCACCTGGGCCACGTCTTCGGGGGTCAGCTTCCAGTCGGCGTCGGGCCCGCCCGGGGAGGCGCCTCGCCCGAAACCGGTGGCCACGGACCCCGGCATCACATAGCTCACCCTGATGTTGTCGTGCCGGAGCTCCTGCATGAGCGCCTCGCTGAACGCGTTGAGCCCGGCCTTGGACGCGCAGTAGGCGGCGCCGGTGCTGAACGGGTTCGCTCCGGCTAGGCTGCTGATGTTGATGATCCAGCCTCCGCCGCCCGAACGCAGATGCGGAATGGCGGCGTGACAGCAGAAGAACACGCCGCTGAGGTTCGTCTCGATCACGTCGTGCCAGGCGGCGAGGTCCATGTCGGCAACGTTGCCAAAGACTCCAACCCCGGCGTTGTTGACGAGGATATCGAGCCCGCCAAGCCGCTCCACCGCGGCCTCGACAGCCGCCGCCGCGTCGTCTGCATCGCGGACGTCGGCCCGGACGCCGTGGAGTCGCGCGCCGCGCGTGGAGTCGCCACTCGAGAGCCGATGGCGTGCGTCGTCGAGCTGGGACTGGGTCCGGCCGGTGATGACCACTCCGGCGCCCGCCGCCAGCAGAGTGTCAGCAATGGCGAGGCCGATCCCGCGCGAGCCGCCGGTGACGAGCGCAACTTTCCCGGAGAGGTCCAGCGTGTGAGCGGCAGCGGGCATGCCTACTAGGATAATCGACTCCCGCCATGTCTGGGACAACCGCGAAATGCCGCACAGAAGAGGTCGACATGCCCGGCGTCGATGGTTGCAGGCCGGCACGAGCTCGTTGGGGAGACGATTCACGACAACAGCGCCCGAGGAAGCGCCCTAACGTAGAATGCAACAGCCGCGCACGACGGCGCGGAATCGTGGTCCCCGTGCGGGGAAACCTCTCTGACTGAATGTCCTTCGTAGCCATCATCGGCAGCGGCCCTCTCGGGGGGGCGATCGCGCACAAGCTTGCGGCACGCGATCGTGTACGCGAGGTGCGCCTGATCGATGCGGAAGAGTGCGTGGCGCAGGGCAAGGCGCTCGACATTCGTCAATCATCCCCCGTCGAGCAGTTTGCCACGCGGGTAGTCGGGGCCGGCTCACTCACCGCCGCGGCGGGCGCCGCCGCGATCGTGATCGCGGACGCGGCGACGGGCGCAGGAGAACACATGGGGGAGAGCGGTCTCGCGCTGCTGCGCCAGATCACCGCGATGGAGGCCTGTGCACCGATCGTCTGCGCCGGTGCGTCGCAACGTGAGCTCATCGCACGCGCCGTTACAGAGCTTCACATCTCTGGCACGCGTATCGTCGGGTCGGCGCCGCTGGCGCTCGAGTCTGCGCTGCGGGCACTCGCCGGGTTGTCGATGAACGTGTCGGGCGTGGATATCGCGATCACGGTGGTCGGAGTGCCGCCGCGCGGGGCAGTCGTGGCGTGGGAAGGATCCTCGGCGTCGGGGCAGCCGCTGTCGTCGCTCCTCCCGCCGCACGAGATAGCCGGCCTGAACGCGAGAATTCCTGAACTCTGGCCGCCTGGACCTTACGCGCTTGCCTCCGCGGCGTCGCGTGTGGTCGAGGGGATTGTCAACGGATCGCGGCGGCGCCTGTCGTGCTTCGTGGCGGTCCATCGCGGGAAAATCGCTTCGATGCCGGTTGAGCTTTCCGAGGACGGGGTTCGGAGCTTCAGGGAACCCGTGTTGACTCGACAGGAGAGGACGCGTCTCGAAAACGCGTTGGAATAAGCAGAGCTATAGCGGCTAGAGGCTTCAGGAGCCAGAAGACCCCTCAAGCCAAAGCCGAGAGCCTCGTAGTTCAGTGCTGCGATTCGCGGTGGTGCAGGGCGATTCCGCCGGCGAACTCGCCGAGATGCTGGCGCAGGATCAGGCGGCCGCGATGCAGGCGGGACTTGAGGGTCTGCGGCTTTACACGCAGCACGGCGCTTGCCTCTTCGGTTGACAGTCCCTTGATGTCGCGGAGGATCACCGGAGCCCGGTAAACCTCGGGCAGGTGGGTGAGCGCGGCAATGAGTTGCGCCCGCATCTCGCTCCGCATGACCTGATCGTCGGCGAGCGACGACCAGTCCGGCGGGTCCTGCACGGGGCGATCCGAGCCCTCTTCCTGGCGCGGCACCTCATGAGGACGGCTGAACCGGCCGTTTCGAAGCCGGGACATCGCGGTATTGAACGTAATGCGATAGATCCATGAGGACAGCGCCGCGTCGCCGCGGAACGCCTCAATTTTCCGGTGTACTTTCATCAAGACATCCTGGGTCACCTCTTCGGCATCTTCCCAGTTCTTGAGGTACCGGAACGCAAGCTGGTGGATTCGCGGACCGTATGTCGAGGCAAGATCGCTCACGGCCGTGCTGTCCCCCGCCTGCATCCGGCCGATCAATTCCGTCTCTGCCGGCTGACGCATCTGGGGCCTCCGTAGCACCAAGAACACCCAACCGCCGCGCCTTATTCCGCCATTCCTGGCGTCGTCCCGCAAGTTCTCTAAATAAAGGACTTATTCTCGTGGTGTTGGCGCTAATGCTGAGTCGGAATCGATGAGCGTCCGTTCGAACACCCTGGCAAACGCGAGCGCGACGGCGTCCTCGGCGTCTCGCATCGCGAGCCGATTGCCAGTCAGCTTCTCCAGCGACGTAACGCCCTTGTCGGCAATCCCGCAGGGCACGATGAAATCAAAGTGCGACAAGTTGGTGCTGACGTTCAACGCAAAGCCGTGGCTGGTCACCCACCGCGCGATGCGGACCCCGATAGCCGCAAGCTTGTCGTTGCCGACCCATGCGCCCGTCAGGCCTGGCGCACGGTGCGCAACGATGCCGAATGTCAGGACGGCCTGGATCAGTGTTTCCTCGAGATCGCGAACGTACCGGTGCACGTCGCACCGATCCGGCCGCAGATCGAGGATCGGATAACCCACCAGCTGTCCGGGCCCGTGATACGTCACGTCGCCGCCGCGCCCTGATTCCAATATCTGGACGCCTTCGTCTTCAAGGATCTCGGGTGTCGCGACGACGTGCGATCGGTCGCTGCGGGTTTTGACGCCGAGGGTAATGACAGGGGGATGTTCCAGCAGGAGCAGCTGATCGGGAATCGCATCGGCCTTCCGCTCCTCGACCAGTTGCTTCTGGAGGTCGAGCGCGTCACCGTAGGTCACGCTTCCCAGCCGCCGGACCTGCATGTCGCGCCGCATCGTGCTCGCCGGAGGGCCCTACGTCCAGCTCTCGTCGAAGTTTTCGAGCTTGTCCTTGAAGTAGGTGAGAAAGCGCCCGGCGTCGGCGCCGTCCACCAGCCGATGATCGTAGCCCAGCGTGACGTGACACACGGGCCTGATTGCAATGGCGTCGTCGATGACAACGGCGCGCTTCTCGATGCTCCCAACGCCGAGAATCGCCACCTGCGGCTGATTGATGAGCGGCAGGCCATAGAGCGCGCCGAAGATGCCTGGGTTGGTGATCGTGAACGTCCCGGCCTGCACCTCGTCGGGATTCAGCTTTTTGCTCCGGGCCCGGTTGGCCAGGTCGTTGATGGCTCGGCTGAGGCCCAGCAGGTTCCTGTCGTCGGCGTTGCGGATCACGGGAACGATCAAGCCGTTCTCGAGTGCCACCGCGATGCCGAGATTGATGTCCTTCTTGTAAACGATGTTGTCGCCGTCAACAGACGCGTTGACGATCGGAAACTGGCGCAGCGCATCGACGGTGACCTTGGCGATGAACGCGGTAAACGTCAGCTTGGCGCCCGCAGCCTCGTACGCGGCTTTCTTCTTGTCCCGGAGCGCCGCGACCCGCGCGAAGTTGACTTCGTACACCGAATACACGTGCGGCGACGTGCGCGCGCTCAGCACCATGTGCTCGGCGATCTTCCGCCGCATCACGCTCATCGGTACGATGTGGACGCTTTCTCCCGGCTTATAGGTCGGTCCCGGCGACGGGGCCGGCGACCGGGTCTCGTCCACAATCGGCGCGGAGGCCTGGCCCGATTCTATGTAGTCGAGAATGTCCTGCTTGGTGACTCGGCCGCTCAGGCCGGTCCCCTGAATCTGCGCGATGTCAACGTGGTGTTCCTGCGCGATTCGACGCACAAGGGGGGACGATTTCTGCCGGCGCAGATCTTCGTGGCTGCCGGGCGCTTCCTCCGGCGCGGTGCCGGCCCCTGGCGCGGCTGTGGCGCCGGAGCCATTGGTCCTGGGCCGTTCCGGCTGTCCGGCGGCAGCCTCCGGCAAGGTCTGGACGGGCGGCGCCGCTGATTGCACCTCACCCGCGGTGCCAATCGTCGCCACGACACTGTTGACGGGCACGGTCTCGCCTTCCTTGACCTTGATCTCCGTCAACACGCCCGCGGCCGGCGACGGGATCTCCGCATCGACCTTGTCGGTCGAGATCTCGAAGAGCGGCTCGTCGCGATCGATGGAATCGCCGACTTTCTTGATCCATCGAACGATGGTGCCTTCGGCGATCGATTCCCCCATCTGGGGCATCACGACGTTTGTCATTGTGTGTCCTGTCGCACCCGGTGCCCGAGCCCGGAGTCCAAGCCCCGAACCCCGACCCTCGACGATATCAGCATTACACCAGTTCCTTCGCGACCGCTACCGGATGGCGGCTGGAAGCCGGCTAAGCATGAATCGCCGCCCCATGCGCGGCGTGGGCGGCTTCGCCGACCGCTTCGGACATCGTCGGATGGGCGTGAATCGTGCGGACCAGCTCTTCGACCGTGCACTCGAGACGCAACGCCAGCGTCGCCTCCGCAACAAGTTCCGTCGATCGCGGTCCGATCATGTGCACGCCGAGCACTTCGTCGTATTTCTTGTCGAACACGATCTTGACGAACCCTTCGGTCTCTCCGGCGATCCGTGCGCGGGCAAGCACCCCGAACTTGAAGGAGCCCGTCTTCGCGTCGTAGCCCCGCTGCTGCGCTTCGTTCTCCGTAAGGCCGACGCTGCCGATCTCGGGATCGCAGTACGTGCATCCGGGCACCTGGTCGTAGTTGATGCGCCCGGCATTCCTACCGGCAATCCGCTCGGCAAGCGCGATCCCCTCGGCCGACGACAGGTGCGCGAGTTGCGGGTGCCCGGGCGTATCGAATGTGATCACATCACCGATCGCCGAAATCCCGGGGACGTTCGTCCGGAATTCCCGGTCCACATGCACGTAGCCACGCTCGAGCCGCAGGCCGGCTTCTTCGGCCCCGAGACCCGACGTCACCGGACCGCGGCCGGTCGCGACGAGCAGATACTCCGCCCTGATCGTGACGCTTGTGCCATCGGGCGTCTGCGCGTCGATGTCCACGCCGTCCGCGCCCGGCTTCGCGCGTGTCACTTTCGTCCCGGTCAGCACCTTGATGCCTTGTTTCCTGAACGACCTCTCGAGCTCGGCCGACACGGCTTCATCCTCGATCGGAACGATCCGGGAAAGCAGCTCGATGATGGTGACCTCACTGCCGAAGCGGCGGAAGATGGAGCCGAACTCCACGCCGACCGCGCCGCTGCCCATGATCGCGATCGACTTCGGAATCTCCCGCAGGCCGATCGCCTCGTCGCTCGTGATGATTCGTTTGCGATCGATCTCGATACCCGGCACGCTTCGCGGTTGCGAGCCGGTCGCGACGATAATCTCCTTGCGCGCCGCAATCGTCTGCTTCTGTCCATCGGTGACCTCGACCTTGCCTGTGCCGGCGAGGCGGCCACTCCCCTTGATCCAGTCGATCTTGTTCTTCTTGAAGAGCATCTCGATCCCGCCGGTGAGACCCTTCACGATCTTGTCCTTCCGGGCCTGCACCTGCGTCATGTCGATGCCCACGGCCTGGCCGATCGTCAGCCCCCATTCCTTCCAGTCCTGGGCCACCTTCAACGCGTGCGCGTGCTCGAGCAGCGCCTTGGTCGGAATACAGCCCCAGTTGAGACAGGTGCCGCCCAGCGCGGGCGCCCGTTCGACGACCGCCGTGCTCAGTCCGAGCTGCGCTGCACGGATCGCCGCCACATAGCCGCCGGTGCCCGAGCCAATCACGACGACGACGTCGTATTCGTTCGACATTTACCTGTCTTTCTTCCTCATGGTCGAGAGCGGAACAAAGGAAACCGAGGGGGTCGCGGGGGGGGCCGCGGGTTGGGTGTCGCCTCCGGAAACCTGCTCCGGATCAAGCCGGGACAGCTGTGACCGCAGGCGCGTGTATTCGTAGCGCAGTTCCCAGTAGGACTGCTTCAACGTGTCGAGCGCGCGCGACACGCGGCGCACCCAGGCGAGCGCGACCACCGCACACAGCAGGCCAAGGCCTGCGACAACCCACAGGAGCATAACGATTTAACTTACAAAGAAAACTCCAAACGGACAAGCGGCAAGGTGCAGGGGAAAACGCGCTACAATCGGTTCGTCCTCCGTCATGGCCAGCTCGAAAACGATCCTGATCTGCGACGACGATCAGGGGATGCGCGACACGATTGGCGCCATCCTCAAGCGCGACTACCGCGTCCTGACGGTCTCGAGCGGAGAAGCCGCGCTGACGCTGATGAAGCAGGAGGACGTGGACCTCATCCTGCTCGACGTACGCCTCCCGGGCATCAGCGGCTTCGATGTCCTGCGCATCGTCAAGGAGAACTACAGCCTCATCGAGTGCATCATGATCTCGGCCATCAACGAGGTCGAGACAGCCGTGCAGGCGATG
>JANNHC010000068.1:0-6249 GCA_031404215.1 Acidobacteriota bacterium | reverse complement strand
GCACGAAGGATCGATTTCGCATGGGGAACTCTCTTCTCATGTTGTCCGCCGTCAGCTTCTACTTGATTGCCCAGAGATACAACGTCACTTCGTCGCCACGCTCGCTGACGAAGTGATCCACCTTACCGGCCGGCCAGTCGCGACCCATGCTGAACGCGTGCGACACGATGCGCGCGCCCGGCTTCAGCTGGCGCGTCAGCATCGGACGAAGCCGCTCGTTAGACGAAGACAAAAGGTAGAGGGTCACGACGGTCGCGGTCGAGACGTCCGCGGTCAGGACATTTTCTACACGGAAATCGACCAGCTTGTCCACCCCCGCCGCTTTTGCGTTCGCCTTCGCGAGCTCGATCAGCGTGGGATTGTGGTCCAATCCCACGCCTCTTGCGCCATAGCGTCTTGCCGCGGCAATCGGAATCCGGCCATCGCCGCACCCCAGGTCATAGACGACGTCCTCGCGGGTGACCTGCGCCAGCGCCAGCATCCGATCGACGACATCGTCCGGCGTGGCGATGTATGGCGCGAGGCTCTGTGCGAGCGGCGCCGGCCGATCGGCCGTGACAAGAACGGCGAGGATCGATGCGAGGGCGGTGAGCCTGAACATCCGCGAATCATATCCCCACGACGGTGAATCTGGCTCTGGCATTCACCCACAACCCATTCCCAGCCATGCGCTTAGCTTGGATACGCGGAACGGGTCGCATGGTACGGGGCGCGCGGCTGGGGTCGCAGAGCCGTGCGCGTAGACTACGGGAAATGTAAAAAACGGCCATTTTTGACGGTTTTCCGTTGCCTGCCCGAACCTGTTCCGCTATACTGAAAGAGCTGCACATCGGGCATTCCGGCCAGCCTACACACTCAACTCAGTGGGGGACATGTGACATTCCAGGTCGGTGACAAGGTCATTTACCCAAACCACGGACTCGGCGTCGTCAAGGGCATCGAAACCAAGACCATCCTGGGAACTACCTGCGGTTTTTACCATCTGCGGATGGTAGCCAACGAAACGACGGTTCTAGTCCCGGTGAACAACGTTGACGGCGTCGGCCTTCGGCGCGCTATCAACGACGAAGAAATCGAGCGGTTGTTCTCCCTCCTCGGCGACGGCAAAATCGACAGTCATCAAAACTGGAAAGGGCGCTTCAAGGATAATTCGGACCGGATGCGGACCGGATCGATCTACGACGTGGTCGAAGTCCTGAAGAGCCTGACGTTCCTCGCGCGTTCCAAGAACCTCTCGTTCCGGGAAAAGCGGATGCTGGACCGCGCCAAGTTCCTGGTCGTCTCCGAGATCTCCGAGGTCTCGCACGAGATTACCGCGGCGATTGACGAAAAAGTCGATCGTGCGCTCGATCGGTGCTTCACCACGAAGAACCGCTCGATTGCCCGCGCGAAGGCTGCGAAAGCCACCGCCACCACGCGCGTGACCGCGCGCCGCACGGCGAAGGCGTCGTAGCGGAACATTTTGCCCGAATAACACAGGGACGGGGTTCTTTTCGTCAGCGGAAAGGATCCCGTCCCTTTTCTTTATGCTTCCAGCGCTCCGCTCGGTCGCCACGTATGTCGCGGTTGCGCTCTACGTTCTTCTCGCCGGCCCGCCAATTCTCCTCATTGCCATTGTCTTCGGCAAGCGCGCCCTGCTGTTTCGGGTCGGCCACCTGGGGGTGCGCCTTGGTCTCCTGCTGAGCGGGATCAAGGTGGTGGTCGAAGGCACCGCCAACATTCAGCGTCGCCGCGCGGCGGTCTATGCCGTCAACCACACCAGCAACGTGGAACCGCCCATCATCTTCGACGTCCTGCACGAGCTGTTTCCGCGTCTCCGGATTCTCTACAAGGCGGAGTTGCGAAAGCTGCCGGTGCTCGTGCGTGCGTTCGACCTTGCCGGCTTCGTCCCCCTCGAGCGGGGAAATCCCGAGCAGAGCATCCCGGCAATCGACCGCGCCAGCGACGCGTTGCGCGAGGGAAATTCGTTCCTGATCTTCCCGGAAGGCACGCGAAGCCGGACCGGCGAGCTGCTGCCCTTCAAAAAGGGAGGGTTCATTCTGGCGCTCAAAGGACAGGCGCCGGTCGTGCCCATTGCGATCAGCGGCGCGCGAGACGCCATGCGCAAGGGCAGTCCGCTGATCTACCCGGTGACGGTCCGCGTGCGCATCGGCGAGCCGGTTGAAACCGCGCAGCTGACGCTCGACGACCGCGAAGCGCTGGTGACGTCCGTCCGCGAGCGGATCACAGAGTTGCTCGCGTAGGAAGCTGGAAGCTGTGATACACAGGGATCGTGGATGTTCTGACGACGCTGGGGCGGATGATGGGGTTTTCGTTTGCCGCCGGGATCAACCTGTACGCGACGGTTGCGATCCTCGGGCTCGCGAGCCGGTTCGACTGGGTTTCGCTCCCGCCCCAGTTCGCAGTCTTCGACAACGACCTCGTCATTGGCGCGGCGGTCGTGATGTATGTCATCGAGTTCGTCGCCGACAAGATCCCGTGGGTGGACTCGATGTGGGACGCGGCCCACACCGTGATCAGGCCCGTCGGTGGAGCGCTGATCGCGGTCGCGACGCTGGGGCAAGCGAGTCCGACGGTCGAAGGGCTGGCGGCGCTGCTCGGCGGCACGCTGGCCGCCGGCACGCATTTCAGCAAGGCCGGCACGCGCGCCGTCGCGAACGCCAGCCCGGAGCCATTCACCAACTGGATCCTCAGCATCGGCGAGGACCTCTTCGTTGTCGGCCTCGGGATGCTCGCGCTGAAGTATCCCGCCGCGGCTGCGGTTGTGGTCGCCATCTGCGTCGTCGTGATGATCACGTTCGCGACCTGGATCATCCGGGCCGTCAGACTGAGAATCGCCCGTCACTGATCACGCATGGCGGCTCGCGGGCCGCGATTCGCTATCGTCCTGTCGTAAACCTGAGCGTCCACGCGGGGAGCCGCTGGCCATCGATCGCCGTGATGCCCTCATCCAGCAGGATCACGAGCACCTGGAAGGGAGCGAGCGGTTCCTTGAAGCGGATCTCCAGCGAGCGGTTGCCGTCGTTGTAGGCGATCGTGAACGTGGGCGGCGCGACAGCGGGAGGACTCGCGCCGCCATAACGAATGCGGACGCGGTCGTGAAAGCTCGGGGCGTTCATATCCCGCGAAAACTGGATTTTGACTCGTACGCCGACGGGGACGTCGGTTTCGTCGGCGAGGGGAGCGCTGAAGATCACCACGGGCGGCGGTTCCGGCGGCAGCGGCGGTCCCGCGACCTCCACGGGCACTTCGGAAGGCGCGGTCGTCAGCCGGATGCTCTCCCCGGCCAGCCAGACAGCGGCGCCGTCGCGCTGGACTGTCCCTTTCACCTCGAGCCATTTGCCGGTATCCACACGGGCCGACGGGTCGAGCTCGAAGCCCTTGCCCTTCGGGCGGAGCCCCGTCACCCAGATCGCCGCGTCGGCTGACTGCACCACGAAATCCCACTTGCTCTTCGCCACACCCTGCGCGAGATCGCCGTAGAGGTTCCGGCCCTTGAATCGACCGACGAGCGTCACGTTCCGGTTGTCGAACTGTTCAGGCGCCAGCGCAATCGCGCGGACGGTCGGCACGGTTGGTGCGGGGTTGTCCACGAATGTGGCGCCGAGCAGCACGAAGACCTGGTCCCGGCCTGGCCACCGGCCCTGGTTCACCGCCGCGATCACCGGCGTGAAGTCATAGGACGAAAACCGAGTGTCGCCTTCCTGCATCCGCCCCAGATCGTAGAACTCCGCGCGAATCTCCCCGTCTGATCCACGCGGACGATCTTTCCAGAACACATAGATCGGCTTGGATGTGCCGTCGAGCTCGGTCAGCCGCTCCGTCTGTTTCACCGCACGGCGGACGACGACGCGCTTGCCGTTGAAGAACAGGGGATTGGCGACGAGCGCCTCGGCCGTCGTCGCGATGCGATCGGGAGCCTGCGCGCCAGCCGAGGCGGCCACGAGGCACGTGACGGCTGAGAAACGAAGGAACCTACGCAAGTTTCCTGCGGCCCGCGCGCGCCAGCACGATCGCCAGCGCGAGAAACAACAGCCCGCCCAACAGCGTACCCACCGTGCCGCTGTGGAGGAACGGCATCAACCCGGTTGTCTCCGCGTCGTCTGCGGCACTGATGATTTTGAGGCCGAAGAGCCCCGCGTAAAGGATGCCGGCGAGCGAGCCGCCGGCGATCAACCCGGAACTGAAGAGCGTGCCCGTGCTGATCTCCGACTCCTGCGCGTTGCCCGTCTTGCGCTCGACGAACCAGCGGACGAGCCCGCCGGCGAAGATGGGCGCGGTCGTGGCGATCGGC
The DNA here is from genome assembly GCA_031404215.1 of Acidobacteriota bacterium. Classification (GTDB taxonomy): domain Bacteria; phylum Acidobacteriota; class Vicinamibacteria; order Vicinamibacterales; family 2-12-FULL-66-21; genus JALZOC01. The sequence continues at coordinate 1,955 of JANNHC010000068.1, read as the reverse complement.
AGGTAGGAGCCAACGGCGAACGACAGGGACCGGATGCCGCACAGCTCGAGCGTGACCGAGATGAACACGCCGACGAGAACGAGTCCCCACGGGAGGTCCTGGCTGAGGAGGCCCTTGATGATGGTGGCCATGAGCGTCGCCTGCGGCGCCGGGAGCGACGGGGACCCAATCACCATGATGCGATGGAGGTAGAGGGTCATCATGCCGATGACGAACGACGCCGTCAGGACGCCGATGATGAGTCCGATCTGCTGGCGAATGGGGGTCGCGCCGACGAGATATCCGGTCTTCAGATCCTGCGAGGTCGCACCGGCGATCGAGGCCGCGATGCAGACCACGGCGCCGACCCCGAGCGCGATTGGAGCGTAGGCATCGCCAAGCCATCCGATCGCGACGAAGATGCTGCACGTCATGATGAGCGTCGCGATGGTCATGCCGGAGATCGGGTTCGACGAGTTGCCGATGAGTCCCGTGATGCGCGACGACACCGTCACGAAGAAGAAGCTGAAGACGACGATCAGGATCGCCGCCACGAAATTCCACTGCATGGGCATGCCGGGCGTGACGGCCAGGAACAGCGCCAGGAGCAGCGAGCCGACCAGCACGATTGTGAGCGGCATGTCGCGGTCCGTGCGAAGCCGTCCGGCCGGACCACCAGCCGCGCCGAACTCTTTCACGCTTTCGCGGAAGGACGCCACGATCGTCGGGAGGGTGCGCGCCAGGGTGATCAGGCCGGCGGCCAGCACGGCGCCGGCGCCCGTGTAGCGGATGTACGCGCTCCACAGCTGCTGCGCCGACATCTGGTCGATCCGCAGGCCGCTTGCGGGAACCGGGGGAAACGGTTCCGTCATGTAATTGCCGAGGATGGACAGGAGCGGCAGCAGCACGAGCCAGGAGAGCACGCCGCCCGCGAACATGACCCCGGCGATTCGCGGGCCGATCACGTAACCGACGCCCATGTATTCCGGGGACAGGTCGAGGTTCAGTGTGGCGTTCGGGAACACGCCCGTGCGTGCGATCGTGTGTCCGATCGCGGTGGGAACGATTTGGAAAATCCACGAGACCGATTTCCAGATCGCGCCCACGCCGAGACCCATGAACACCGTGCGGGCCAGGGCGCCGCCTCGCTCGCCGGCCATGAGCACATCCGCGCACGCGGTGCCCTCCGGATACGGAAGCACTCCGTGCTCTTTCTCGATGAGCGCGCGGCGCAGCGGCACCATCATCAGGACGCCGAGAATGCCCCCCGCTATCGCGAGCAGGGTGATCTGCATGTAGTTGAAGTACGCCGGCCCGTAGGGGACGAGGAAGATGAGCGCCGGGATGGTGAAGACGACACCGGCGGCGAGCGACTCACCGGCGGACCCGATCGTCTGGACGATATTGTTCTCGAGGATCGTGGATCCTCCGAGCCGCTTCAGCACCGAGATCGCCAGCACCGCGATCGGAATCGACGCGCTGACCGTCAGCCCGGCCCGGAGACCCAGGTACACCGTCGAGGCCCCGAACAGCAATCCGAAGAGCACGCCCAGGATGATGGCCTTGGCCGTGAATTCGGCTGGCGATTCTGTCGCGGGCACGTAGGGTCGGAAGGTTGCCACTGGGGAGGCCGGCGCCGCTGGTTTCTCGGGATGAGCCATATGTGGGGCAGATATTGACACAAACAATCGGTGATGTGCGATTGCTGATTGGGCAGCCCCAAGGGGCTGCGCTACAGGTGGCATTTCTGATTGGGCCCTTGTCGGGCGGCCCTTCAGGGCTGTGTTGGGTTACCCCGAACTGGTCGGGCTGGGGGCGGGCGTGGCTGTTCCTGTTCTGGTTGCGGTCATGGGCGCGCGTTCCTCGGGCGGTCTGGTGGTGCGGCGTCTGGTGAGCCCGGGCCGGGTGGCGGTGGGGGAGGCGGCCACGTCGCTGCTGGTCGTTCGGAACGAGGGACCCCGCCGCACCCGGCGGCT
>JANNHC010000067.1:0-21650 GCA_031404215.1 Acidobacteriota bacterium | reverse complement strand
AGAACCGAGTCCCTCGTCTTCCGGCTATCCCGCGTGCGCCGCTCTCAAGCCCGCGAATCGCCACTCGCCACTCGAGAATCGAAGTGCCGGGGGTGGGGATCGAACCCACACGACCTTACGGTCACGGGATTTTAAGTCCCGAGCGTCTGCCAGTTCCGCCACCCCGGCTCGGCCCATTGCGTTGGGTAGTGTCGTCGTCCATCAGAGTCTGCCAGCATTAGCCCGCCCGACGAAGGATTCGAGCGTGAGTATCCTCCTTGGTCGAGCGCCGGCAATACCATACGCTCCAGGACACCGCCGGTCCCCGTGTTGCGGCGAGCGCTCATTTGAAATTGCGGACTGCAAGGACCTCAGGGGCGGGCGTTCGGTCGCCGGTGCAGCTGATCCGCCGCGGGGCTTCCCGGAACTTCAGTGCGAACTTGAGGGAGCGGTACAGCTTCACGATCCGCGGCGTCGCCTGGTTCGAGAGGACGACGGGGCCTTTGTGCCGCGACAGCCATTCGGCCGCACGAACCTGCTCGTCCCATCCGAAGCCACCCTTCGAGTAGTGGGTGAACTCAACATCGTACGGCGGGTCGGCATAGACGAAGTCCGTGGTCGAGAGATCGATCTGCTCGAAGTCGGTGTTCGTGAAAATCCAGTGAGCGAATGCCTGTGCGTACGCTGAAAAGTCCGTCTTATACCCGATGGTGGCGTATCTGCCGAAGGGGACGTTGAACTCCCCTTTGCTGTTGAAGCGACAGAGGCCGTTGTACCCCGTCCGGTTCAGATAATAGAAGAGTCCCGCGGCATCGGCGGTGGCCCCGCCCCCGGTCGCGAGCATCGCGTTGAAACGGCTGCGGGCCTCGTAGTAATGCGCCTGCTCGTTCTTCATCTCGAATGTGATACGCAGCCCTCGTTTCAACCAGTCGTAGAAGTTGATCACGTGTGGGTTGATGTCGTTCAAGAGGGCTCGACCAGGCACGAGGCCCGTCGCAACCGCAAGGCCGCCGCAGAATGGCTCGACCAGGCGCCTATGCCGATGCGGCTGCCAGAGCGGTTCGAGGTGCGGGAGCTGCCATCGCTTGCCGCCTGCCCACTTGAGTGGTGGTCGAACAGATTCCACCGGTGCCGGAAGATCGACCGGCTCAGGTCCAACGATTGCGGCAGGCTGCGCTGTCAGCATGGGCGAGCTTCTACTATATGCAGTATGCTTGGCCACTTCGACACTCAAGACCAAGCGGTTTCTGTGAAGTTGCCCCAGTGTAGCAACGCCGGAGTGGAGCGTAAAGGGGCCTTTGCGGAGACTGGAGGATAGGGCATCTGATCTCTCCTCTCTCTCCTGCCACCGAGTATCCCAAGGATGTTGTCAGGGTAGGTCAAACCCGCTGCAAGTCGTGTGTGGCGGCAACCCTCGTGAGGAAGAATGACCGCCAGCCGCCGGACGCTACACTGTCACATGCTCACGGACGGTGAACTCATGGAGGGATTCGAAAACGGGTCGCTGTCGGAGTTCCCTCACGCGCAGCACGTGCGGCTGACGATCGTCTATCTGGCGCGGCACGGGCGCGACGAGACGCTGCGAAGAATGTCTGACGGCTTACGACGATTCGCCACCTCGAAAGGTCACCCGGAGAAGTTTCATGTGACGATGACGCGTGCGTGGGTCGACCTGATTGACGCCGCGCGCGCCGCGAATCCGTCGGCGGACGACCCGGCGTCCCTTGTGGCGGCATGTCCGCAGCTTCTCGATCGTGATGCGCTGCTGCGGTTCTATTCGCCGGAACGGCTGCACAGCGACGAGGCGCGCGAACGATGGGTCCCACCGGATCGCGCCTTCCATCCGCATCCCGACGGGATCTCCGTTCGCCTTCGTTAACTCCGTTCTCCGTTGTGAACTCGATCCTTCCGTTCCCTCCGTCCCATGACCGGAGCGCATATAATCGCTCCATGGGAAGCGCCGATCCGATCACCGAGTTCCTGAACGCCGTTGAACGCGCACAGGCCCACCAGATAGACACGGCGCCGGCCCTCCTGGCGACGGCGGATGCGACAGGCCGTCCATCGGCCCGCGTGGTGCTTGTCCGCGACGCGGACCGTCGCGGCTTCGTGTTTTTTACGAACTACAACAGCCGGAAAGGCCTGGAGCTGACCGAAAATCCACACGCTGCGCTCTGCTTCTACTGGTCCTCCCTCGATGAGCAGATCCGGATTGAAGGGGCGATTGAGCGCGTGACCGACGCCGAATCCGACGCGTATTTCTCCGGAAGGCCCCGCGGCAGCCAGCTTGGCGCGTGGGCCTCTGATCAGAGCGACGTCCTTCCGTCGCGGGAGACCCTCGAGGAAAAGTACCGCGAGATCGAGCGCCGGTTCGACGGCCAGACGGTGCCGCGTCCCCTGTTCTGGGGGGGCTTCCGGTTGACGCCCGTCCGCCTTGAATTCTGGTATGGCCGGCCTGACCGCCTCCACGACCGGGTGGTCTACATTCGGGACGGCAGTGCGTGGCGCATCGAGCGACTATATCCATAGGACTGCGATTCGGCGGTCCCACGGACGCGCTTCGTGGCGGACTGCAGCAGTTCGAGGCTGCGCTCGACGACCGATGCTAGCGATCCTGCACACGAGCCGTCGGAAGAAAGGCGGGCGGCCTACGATGCTTCGTCGCCTGCTCGTACGCGTATGCGAGCCGAATGAGCCTGGCCTCGCTCCACGCGCGGCCGATGAACGTCACACCAACCGGTAAGCCGTACGCGAAACCTGCCGGCACGGTGATACTGGGATAGCCGGCAACCGCCGCGGGTGTCGAGCTGGCGCCGAGAAAGTGATCGCCGTTGACGAGATCGGTGGGCCACGCGGGGCTGCCGGTCGGGGCGACGATCGCATCCAGGCGAAATTTCGTCATCACGGCGTCAATCCCTCCTGTTCGAGCGCGCGCACGGCATGTCGCGAGCGCCCTGCGATACGCCGCCGAGGTGAGCGGCCCTTTCTTCTCCGCCATGACGAGGATTTCCTGGGCGAAGAACGGCATTTCACGCTCTTTCTCGCGAAGGTTGAATGCAATCAGTTCCTTCAAGGAGTGCACCCGCGCGGAATCGCCGCGAGCGGCCAGGTACTTGTTCAGATCAGCCTTGAACTCATACAGAAGGACCTCGAATTCGCAGTCGTCGAGTTTCCCTGCGGTCGCGATGTCGGCGGGATCGACCACGATGGCTCCCTGCGCCTTCATGTCGGCGATCGCCTTGTCGATCAACTGGTCCGTCACCGGGCTGTAGCCGAAGTAGCGCTTCCGCGCGATCCCAATGCGCGCGCCTTTCAAGCCGTCGGCTTTCAGCGCGCCGGTATAGTCGGTCGCGGATGTCCCGCGGCTGGCCACCATCGCCGGATCCGCGGCGTCCATGCCCGTCATCGCGCCCAGCAGAACCGCGGCATCCGCGACCGTGCGGGTCATCGGTCCGGCCGTGTCCTGCGTGTGAGAAATCGGAATGATACCGGTCCGGCTGACGAGGCCGACGGTCGGCTTGATCCCGACCAGCGCGTTCGCACCCGAAGGACAGAGGATCGAGCCGTCCGTCTCGGTGCCGACGCCGATCGCCGCCAGGTTCGCCGCGATCGCCGCACCCGTCCCGGAGCTCGATCCGCATGGATTCCGATCGAGCGCGTACGGGTTGCTGACCTGACCGCCACGCGCGCTCCAGCCGCTCGTCGATTTCGTCGATCGGAAGTTGGCCCATTCGCTCAGGTTCGTCTTCCCGAGAATCAGCGCGCCGGCGGCGCGCAGTTGTGCGGCAACGAACGCGTCTCGCGGAGCGCTGGCGCCTTCGAGCGCGAGCGAGCCGGCAGTGGTCTGCATCCGATCGCCCGTGTCGATGTTGTCCTTGATGAGGACCGGAATCCCGTGCAGCGGGCCTCGCAGCCGGCCGCCTTTACGCTCCGCGTCGAGCGCGTCGGCGATCGACAGCGCATCCGGATTCAGTTCAATCACCGAGCGCAACGACGGGCCTCGGCGATCGATTGCCTCGATCCGCTCCGTGTAAAGCTCCACGAGGCGACGCGACGTGTAACGTCCCGACGCCATGCCCTCCCGCAGTTGGGCGATCGTCGCTTCCTCGAGCTGAAAGGGGACGGTGGCGGGCGGTAGCTGGCCCCATGACGCGGCTCCGCCGCACACGACGGTCAGCAGGCTGAGGCCAAGAGTGTTGCGAAGCATGCCGCATTGTAGCGGAGCGCAGGGCCGGAAGGTGCGTCAGGCGCTGAGACGATCGACAATGGCGCGCCAGGTGCGCGCCGCCGGCGTGCTCTCGGTTGAGAGCGTCGCGCCGCACATCACCGCGTCGCCTGCTTCGGACGGCTGGCACCAGACGTTGTCCACGGAGAGGTGGAGGCCGATTCCGGCGATCTCGATGTCGAACCGGTCGGGCAGATATCCCCCCTCCGGAACCTCCAGCCGCAGCCCGTCGTAGCACACGTCCACGACCGCGGCCGGTCGCCCGTCTGCCGTGACCCTGAAGCCGCCGACCACGCGCTTGCGCGGATACCGGCGCTGGCGGCGGACGTCCCGCAGCGAGCGCCCGACGGTCGCGAGGAATTCGGCCGGCTTGATTGGCTTGCGCACGAACTGCGCGCCGTACCGGCCCGCCTCGACTTCCATCATCGGCTCGTCGTAGCCGGTGATGATAATCAGGGACATCTCGGGTCGATCGCGATAGGTCTGGCGGACCAGATGGAGACCGTTGAATCCCCGAAGTCTGATATCGGTGACGAGCAGATCGTACGGCGCGACCTCGAGTAGCCGCTTGGCGGCATCGTAGGTTTCCGCGGCGGTGACGACATGTCCCTTGTCGCGGAGCAATTCCACGATGCCCTCCAGGGCGGACTCGTCGTCGTCAAGGACCAGAATTCGATAGGGCAACTTCATGGCTTGCGGCGGGAGCAAGGCGAGCTACCACCTGTCCCCCGCAAGGCAAGCCGGATGCCGTCGGCGGATGCGCAAAAGTGACCGCAAATCCGCACAGTTGCGCGATTGTACGTCTGACAATCGCCGCGAATTCGTAACCGGATGGAAAACTCTGCAATCGGCTCAATGGACGACGGGGCGCGTCGGCGTGGCGGCCGCCAGGACCTTTGTGATCAGCGAATCGAGCTTCGCCTGGGGGATGTTGAATGGGCCCGCGACCGCAGCGCCAGTCGGAATCTCCAGGGCAATGACGACGCCACCTTCGGTCGGTTCCACGATCCAGCTGAAGCCGCGCAGCGAAACGTGCCGCTGGTCGGCTACGGGATTCTTGGCGCGATCGATCGCGAGCAACATGGACTTCAACACGTGGTGAACGTCGAGCTCCGTCCACGCCGGAACGTCGTTGCCATCGTGCTCGAGCCGCTCGGTGACGGCGCGGGCGCGATCGCGAAGAACAATCTCTATGTCAAACAGCATGCCTTCCTTTCACGAATCATGATCGGGTCCATCGGCCGCTTCTCGACGGAGGCACCGATGCGCCTCGGTGTCCGAAGTGTGGACGAGATCGTTCAAGTATAGCCTCTCGAGTTCCGGCAGCGTCCATGGATGGGCCCGATGAGGGCTCAGGGTACCGGGTGGAGCTTGGCGCTCAACTCCTTCGCCAGATCTTCCGGAGTCGTAACCGGCTGCCGGCAGGTGAAGCCACGGCAGACGTAGGCCGCTGCGCCGTCACGATCTCTCATGGAGGCGGTGAATGGTAGCAGCCGCGACACGGCATCGTGCGACGCGCCAGGAACAATCGGAATGACAATGCCGAATGGGAGATAGTGCCGGGAGACTTCCTCGCTGAGCGCGCGCGTGTGCGGCACGTCGCCGGTCAGAACAATCTGCGTCTGCCCGGCGTGCCAGGCAGACAGCGCGCACAACATCATCGGGACAGTGCGGCCGGCGGCGCCGATGCGTGGACCGAAGCGCCCGAGGGTTCGCGCCGTCCTCTGAATCATCTCTTCGTCGCCGGTGAGATGCGCAATCGTCAGTGTGTTGAGCGCCGCGACGGAGCTCGCCGCCGGCTCCGCGCCGTCGTAGTCTTCTTTCAGCCTGAGCAGAACAGTCGGATCCTCGCCCGTCGTGCTGAACCAGCCGCCGTCCTTCGGGTCCCAGAACCGCTCGTCCATCTGCGCCTGGAGTTCCAACGACCATTCGAGCCACCTGGCGTCGCCGTCCGCCTGAAAAAGCTCGAGCAATCCCCAAATCAGATAGGCGTAGTCCTCGGCGTAGCCGTCGATGGCGGCCTCGCCATCACGATAGCGGCGTAGAAGGCCGCGCTCCGACCAGAGCGTCTGCCTGGCGAACGATGCCGCGCGGGTCGCCGCCTCGAGGTACTGCCCGGACGACGGCCGGCCGGCGAGCACGCGCGCGGCGCGCGCGAACGCGGCAATCATCAAGCCGTTCCACGCCGTCAGGATCTTGTCATCCAGGTGCGGGCGCGGCCGGCTCGCACGGACAGCGAACAGCCGACTCCGTATGCGGCCGAGCGCCTCGACTACCTCGTCGGCACTTCGACCGGTGCGCGTCGCCACATCTTCGATGGACTGCGCCGTGTACAGGAGGTTCCTGCCGGTGAACTCCCCCTGCGGATCCTGTGGCGCGTTCCCATCAGGCTCGACGCCAAACCTGTGACGCGCGACCCCCGCATCGTCGCCAAGGAGCTTTCCAATCTCCTCGTCGGACCAGATGTAGAAGGCTCCTTCAGACTTGTGCGTGCCGGCCGCGCCGGTCTGCTCAGGAGGAATGCTGTCGGCGTCTTCCGCGGAGTAGAAGCCTCCCTGCGGGTCAGTCATGTCCCGGCGCACGTACGCCAGCGTGTCCTCCGCGACCACCGCGTAAAAGTCGTCGCCCGTTGCCTGCGCGGCTTCGAGGTATGCCAAAACGAGCTGCGCCTGGTCGTACAGCATCTTCTCGAAATGCGGCACGCGCCAGTCGCCGTCAACCGAGTATCGATGGAACCCTCCGCCGACGTGATCGCGCATCCCGCCAAGCGCCATCGCGCGAAGGGTTTCGGTCGCCATCAGCAACGGGGCCTGCGACGACACGCCTCCGGCGGATCGCCGCGCGTGCTCGCGGAGAAGGAACAGCAGCTCGGACGGGCGCGGGAATTTCGGGGCGTCGCCGAAACCGCCGCGCCGGCGATCGAAAGCCATCTGGAACTGCTCGACCGCGGTATCGAGCGCGCCTACCGGCGCGATTTCAGTTTCCGCGCGTGCGCTGCCGTCACCGGTGACCATTCGAAGCCGCTGGAGCAGCTCGGCGGCGGCTTCTTCCACCCGCTTACGGTCCCCTTTCCATGCCCGCCCGAGCTCGCCCAGCAGGTCGGAGAACCCGGGACGGCCCCATCGAGACGAGGGGGGAAAGTACGTCCCGCCGAAAAACGGCTTCAGCTCGGGCGTCAGAAACACCGTCATCGGCCAGCCGCCCGAGCCGGTCGTCGCCTGTACGAATGACATGTACACGCGATCCACGTCGGGACGTTCCTCGCGGTCCACTTTGATGGACACAAAGCTGCGGTTGAGCAGCTCGGCGATCGCTGGATCCTCGAACGACTCGTGCTCCATGACGTGGCACCAATGACAGGTCGAGTACCCGATCGAGAGGAAGATCGGTTTGTCCTCGAGACGCGCCCGCTCGAACGCCTCGTGGCCCCACGCATACCAGTCCACTGGATTGCCGGCATGCTGCAGCAGGTAGGGACTGCGCTCGCGGCCCAGGCGATTCATCGCGTGTCGCTCATACGCGCTCATCGTACCACGCACACGTCAGCGCGGGCCGCACTCCCCGCGGTGCGTTCAATGATGTCAGCCGGCGCATTCGCGGAGCGGGCTGCGACTGGTGACGCGCTCGCACTGAAGGGCAGGGCGACGGTACAATTGCGCGATGCATGAGGACCTCGCCGTCCAGACCACCGGACTGACTCGCGACTTCGGCGGCTTTCGCGCCGTCGATGGGATCGACCTCGCGGTACCGTCCGGCAGCTTGTACGGGTTCCTTGGACCCAACGGTGCCGGCAAGTCCACCACGATCAAGTGCCTGACGGGCCTGCTCCGGCCGACATCAGGCACGATGGCGATTCTCGGCATCAATCCGCTTGCCGATCCCGTGGCGGTCAAGCGCCGGATCGGTGTCGTTCCGGAGGATCTGGCACTCTTCGACCGTCTCACCGCGCAGGAAACCCTGACCTTCGTCGCGCAGGTCCACGGCATCGACAGGGCCACGGCCAAGCAACGCTCGGCAGATCTCCTCGACGTCATGGAGCTCAAGACGGCAGGCACGACGCTCGTGACGGACTTCTCGCACGGCATGCGCAAGAAGCTGTCTCTGGCGGCGGCGCTCCTTCCGGCGCCGAAGCTCTTATTCCTGGACGAGCCGTTCGAAGGCATCGACGCGATGGCGTCGCGGCAGATCAAGGACTTGCTGCTGTCGTTCGTCGCGCGAGGCGGCACGATCTTCCTGACGTCGCACATCCTCGAGATCGTCGAGCGCCTGTCGACGCACATCGGCGTCATCGCGGGTGGCAGAATGGTGGCGCAGGGAACCATCGATGAACTGCGCGCCGGGGGCGGCGGGGGTAAGAGTCTCGAAGAGCTGTTCATCGGGCTGGTCGGCGGCGAGACGAAATCACACGCGGCGCTCGACTGGATTTGACATGCTGCGAATCCTCCGCGCCTTCGCGTGGCTTCGTTGGCGGATGTTCCTGAACACGCTCGAAAAGACGGGCGGGCGCGACGTCGTCGCACGGTTCTCGCTGGCCATCGAAAAGCTGGGTCCGATCATCGCAGGCGTCCTCATGATCCCCTCGGGGCTCGTGCTCGCCGCCGGCGGCGCGGCGAGCGGTTATGCGCTCGCCGTGGGCAACGAAGAATCGCTCTTCTTCGAGGCCGCTCGTTACCTTCTGCTGGGTGTTCCCGTCGCCTGCATTGTCGGCCCGCTGTTCCTGCCGGCCGCGGATCGCACAAACCCGGTGCGCCTGCTGCTGCTGCCGATCTCCCGCCACACGCTCTATACGGCCCAGGCGTCGTCCGCGTTTGGCGACGTGTGGGTGCTCCTGCTGCTGCCATTCGTGCTGTCGGTCCCGATCGGACTTCTGACCGGCGGAGCCTTTCTGGCGGCCCTTGTCGCGCTTGTCGCCGGCGCCCTGCTGTTGATCGTCGTCGTCGGTATTTCGTCGCTCACGTCCAGCATTCTTCACCTGGTTGTGCGGGATCGACGGCGCGGCGAGCTGCTGGCGCTGCTCTTCATCGTGCTGATTCCCGCCGTCAGCATGCTACCAGGCTTGCTGCAAGGCGGACGTCATCGGGCACGGATCGAAGGCCGGGCGGCGCCGGCCGAGACCATGATCCCTGCCTGGGCGGCGGCAGGAGGTCGAGCCGCTTTCACGTTCTACCCGACCGAGTTGTACGTGAGATCCTCGCGCACCAGCGCCCGAGGCGAGGTGAGGCAAGCCGGAGCGAGCTTGCTCGCCCTGGCGGCGACCGGTTTCCTGCTGCATGCGATCGGCATGTTCGTCTTCGCGAAGGTCCTTGGGTCGCCGGGATCGACCGGCGCACGGCGCGTCGTGCCGGCGCGGGCGGCATGGGGGCGGACGCTGCCGGGATTGTCGCCGGGCGCCTCCGCCGTCGCCCTTGCGCAATTGCGACTCGGACTGCGCACGCCGCGCGGGCGCGCAATTCTCCTGTCGCCCGTCGTCATGCTGGCAATTTTCGGCGTCGTGATGCGCCGTGACACCGGCGGCATGAGTCTGGGATTCCTGGCGCTCAATAGCGGGCTGTCACTCGCGACGTTCGGAGCATTCGCCAGTCTTCTGTCGATCCTGCCGATCGCCATGAACCAGTTCGCCGTGGACAAGGCGGGGCTGACGCTTGTGCTGCTGTCACCGTTGAGCGACGGCGAATACCTGGCCGGCAAAGCCGTGGGCAACGCCCTCATCGTGGCCGGGCCGGTCCTTTTCTGTGTCGTCGCGTCGTTCCTGTTGTTTCCGGGTGGTTCGCCGGCGTTATGGATGGGTATTCCGATGGCGCTGCTGGCCACGTATTTTCTCGTCGCGCCTGCCGCCGCGGTATTCTCGGCGATTTTTCCCCGAGTCGTCGATCTCAACAGCATCGGACGCGGCAGCAACGCGCACGGGCTTTCGGGGCTGCTCGGGCTGCTCGCCTTCGCCGCCGCCGGCGCGCCCTGCCTGCTCATCACGCTCTTCGCGTCCAAATGGCTCGAGCAGCCCGCGCTCGTTCCCGTGCTCTTGCTCATCTGGTGCGGCATTTCGTACGCCGCGTGCCGCCTGCTGTTCATCCCGGCACGCAAGGTCTTCTCGAAACGGCGGGAGAACCTGGCGCTGATCCTCTGAGCGCTGAGCCCCTAAAGCGTCAGTCTCCGTTCCGCCCACCACCACATGCCCAGCGCGGAGGCGAGCAGGCCTCCGGCGGCGACGTACGTGTTTACCGACGGCGCCGCCTGCCGCACGACTTCACCTCGCACGCTGGCGATGATGGACAAGGTGTCGGACGCCGTCGCGACCACCCCACTGAGATTCATCAGCGCGAACACCCCAGCGGCAACAATCACCGACGCTGCCGCCATGGCGAGGTTGAACATGCGGTCCACGTGTTCCTCGGCGCGCCACCGTTCGCGGCGCACGCGCTGGAGCACGAGCGACACGAAGCGCGTCGGGGCTGCCGGCGCCTCTCGGACCGCGAGGGCCGCCTCCAACCGGCGAGCAGAGGCGAGCGCGGATGCGCAGAGCGGACACGTTTCGAAGTGGGCGCGCACGTCCCCGTCAGGCACGAGATCGCCCGCGGCAATCGCCTCCACGAGCTCGATCGCATCCTTGCAGGTCATTGCAGCAGCTCGCGCAGGCGCCGCTTGGCGCGATACAGGTGCGTTTTCACGGTTCCGATCGGCATGTTCAGCGCCTCGGCGAGCGCCTCGTACTGCACGCCTTCCAGGTAATGAGCTGCGATGAGCAGGCGATAGTTGTCGGGCAACTGTGCAATTGCCTTGTCCAGCCGTTCGCGCAATTCAAAATCGGCAAACGCGTGATCGACCGCTCCTGGCTCGCGCAGATCGGTGAGGGCCGGCACGACCGCCCGGCGCCGGCTGCGCGCCTCGGAACAGACGTTCGCGACGATCCGGAAGATCCAGGTCGACAGCTGCGCGTCGCCGCGGAAGTACGGTAGCCCGCGGTAGACCTTGAGGAACACTTCCTGGGCCAGGTCGTCGGTCTGTGAACGATCGCTCACCATGCGCCAGACCACTCCGTAGACGAGGTTCTTGTACCGGTCGACGAGCTCGCTGAACGCGATGTCGTCGCCCGTCCGACACCGCTCGATGAGGGCTCGTTCGTCGAAGTCGGCCATCCGCCAGACATATTAGAGCGGCGGCGCCTTCGAATTGTTTCAATCGCCCCGCTGAAACAATTGAGACGGGCGCCCGGTCTAATGTAACTGACTCGACTCGGAGGAGGATAGCTGTGAGAGAAGAAGAAGCCATCGTGTTTGTGTTTGGCATGATCATCGTCGCGGGCGTGGCCATGATGATTGCGGCCATGACGAACCGCCGGAGGCTCCGCGAAATGGAACATCGGGAGCGTCTCGCCATGATCGAGCGGGGGCTGATTCCTTCGCCGGAAAGCGATCCGAGGGGATTCGAGGCAGCGGGCGGGTTCAAGCCCGCTGTAGATTCTCCCGCCGGCGTGCGCTATCGCACCGCCGGCGTGATGATGATTGGCTTCGGCCTCGGACTGGTCATTCTGATCACGTTCACCGCGAGTGACCTCGGCATGGGGATTGGCATCGGCGGCGGATGGGCCGTGCTCGGGGCCGCCTCCCTGCTGAACTACATGCTGATCACCAGGCGTGAACAGGAGCGGTCGAATCTCCGCTGGACGCCGCCGACGCGCCGGTCCGACCCACCGTCAAGCGTCGTGCCCTAACTTCTACCTGCCGGAGCTCTGCGGTTTACGCTCGCGCTGCTCCTGTGTCCACGCGCCGACAGGAGCGTGTGGCGCGCGTTACACACCGACTCATGCATCCATGGGTCCTCAGCTTCCACAGTGGAATCTCTTCAACGCACTTGTGGCCCTTTCAGCGGAGAAACGCCCCTAGAAACAACACTCCCTGCCCTGAAACTACTGGCATTGTCGTTGCTCTAAACGGATCGTCGGGCGGCCAGAGCGGCCCGGCTCGCCGCTCCGGTGTTCCGCTGGAGCATCCGCCCTACCAACATTTCCTGCCTGGCTGCAGGGAGCGTCGAAAGACACTCCCTGCCCCGCCATGTACGGGCAATTCACAGCGTCGTGCGCGGCGCGGGGGCAGCGGGGATGTCATCGGGCCGTTTGCGCCGGAGGCGGGCATACGCGGCGGTGACCTCGACGCCGAACAGCAGAATGACCGCGGAGATGTACACCCACACGAGGAACACGACGACCGCGGCAATCGACCCATGCACGCTGAAGCGATTCAAGTCGCGCACGTACCGTGAAAAGCCGGCGAGCGCCACGCGCCATAGCAGGCCGGTCAGGACCGCGCCGACCCACACATCCCTGAACCGCACGGCGGCATTCGGGACGAAATAGAACACGAGCCCGACGATGACGATGAAGATGACGGTGCTGGCGGACTTGAGGGCCCATCCCTGGAGGACGAGCAGCCCGGGAGCCCGGGTCATGATGACCGCAAACCATCGCGTTTCCGCCACGTTGATCGCGCTCACCAGGAGGAGCGCAACCAGAAGCAGGAGGCTCGCGGCCACGAGCATGATAAACGCCGTCAGCTTGTGCTTCAGGTAGCTCGGTTGCTTCTCGACGCCCCATGCGTTGTTCACGGCGGACGTGATCGCGCTGAAGACGCCCATGGCGGCCCAGACCATCAGAATGCTGCCGATCACGCCCAGCCGAATCCCGGCCGATTGCATGGCCTGAAGCTGCGTGTTGACGAACTCGAACTGGCGGGGGAAATACCGCAGCACGAATTCAAGGACCGACGCACGATCCGCGTCGTTGCCGGTCACGCTGGCCAGGATCGCGAGCGCAAGCAGGAAGAAGGGAAAGAGCGAGAGCAGCGAGTAGTACGCAATCGACGAGGCGAAGGTGAGGTCGTTGCTGTTGTAGATACCTTTAGCGCCGCGCCAGATGGCCAGCGAGGTCAGCCGAATCTCGGCGCGCGCGCGCGTCCAGCCGCGCCGCACGAACGGAAGCCGGGGCGGGAGCTCGGTGTCCCGCGGGGCTCTCGCACTCACGCCCTCATCATAGCTCGGGACCGGGCGTCAGGACCGACTCATCACCGCGGTCTCGGACGCTTCCCAGCCAGACCTGATCTCCTGGCTCACCCAAGCGGGAATGTTCCCCGTCACCGCAGCGACGCCGAGCCGCCACGCGAGCCGACGCAGGTTCGGTGTTTTCAGCACGTAGTAGGCGGCGCCGACTGCCGCAACGCCGATGATGCAGTTGGCAATTTTTTCCGCCGAGGATGGAGTCATGATGTCCTGGTCTCGCGGTGAGGGATGCTGACAATGATCGGCCGACGGTGCGACGTTGTTGGAACGCCGCACCGTCGCGTGCCGCGCGTTCAGGCGCGGTTCGAGTAGCCGCCGGGGCCGGCGCCCGACAACGAGCCGCTCGTGCTGCCGGGCGACGTGGTCGAGCCGACGCCCGTGCTGCCGGTCGTGCCGGAATTACCGCCCATGCTGCCGCCGGTGTTGGTGCGCGCGCGGTCGTACGCGTCGCGACCCTTATCCACCATCTGGCTTACTTTCTCGGTGGCCTGCTGGTAGCCCTGGCTTACTTTCTCGGTGGCCTGCTGATACCCGTCGGTTGCCTGCGTTCGCATCCGGCCGGCCTGTTCGCCCAGCTGGCTGCGGAGTTCGGAACCGGTCTTCGGCGCGAACAACATGCCGAGCCCAGCGCCCAGCACCGTGCCCGCGAGCAGCCCCATCAGGAACGATCCGCCACCGTCTTCCCGTTCGAAGCGATCATATTCGTACGCCATGCAATCCTCCTCTTCCGTCAGTTTTCGTCTCGCCGGCCGAAGCCGGCAGTTTCTGGCTGGTTACACCCGTCCTGCGTCCGGGGCCGGCGGCTCGTAAGTCGAGCCGTTGCCCATGAGGGACGTCAGTACGGCCCGCACGCCCCGCACGAGCCCCACGGCCTGGTTCATCTTGTCGCGCACTGATCCCTTGACGCGATCGGCGGTCTCATCGACGCGATGAATCGTTCCCGAGATCGCGTGGTCGACGCGTTCGGTTTGCTGGCTGACGCGCGCCGTCACGGTCTTCACGTCCCCGAGAATCGCGTCAACCTTCTCGCGCAACGGCGCGATCTGCCGCGCTTCGAGGTCGGTCACGAGCTGCATGACACGCCTATAGACCATGAATCCGCCGACGCCGGCGCCGATGAGCAGCAGCGCTTCGAGTACGCTGACCGCGGCCATGACGGCCAGGAGGACGTTCGTGGTATCGAGATTCTCCATCTGCCCCCCTAAGCCGACCAGCGGCCCTGCGCAGCGCCGGTGACATCGTTAAGCGACCGCCACCCTTCGCTGGCCACGCCGCGAACCTTTTCGACCGTACCGCGCACGCGTGTCAGTTCGTGCATCACGTCATCGAGCTTTGGTTCGATCTGCTCGCGTACCCGGCGGCCGTTCTCGGTCATATACAGCCAGCCCCAGACACCGCCGGCCACGGCGCCCAGGCAGGTTGCCAGCAGCACTCGCGAACGCTCGTCCACATTCCCCTCCTTGGTAACCCGCCGGATCACCGTCCCGGCAACCCGGTCACTTTGTTGCCATCTTCAAATGACATGCCACACCCAATCGGTCCTGAATCCGTAATGCCCCGCTAGCTCGCAGGCTCGCCTGACGTGCACGTCTACGGGGCTGACGCGGCGATAAATAGCGCCAGGGCCACGCCGTCCCACTGGTCGCCGGACGGACTGCCGGCCGCCTCCTCTCCCATTGGCATGGTCGCGACATGATTCGGATCGAGGCCGAACTTACCCACCACGTGGTCACGCACGAGCTGGGCGCGGGCACGGCTGAGAAGGAACCGCCGGTCGGTCGTCGCCTCGTGGGCGTAGCCCTCGACCACGAACGGCGTATTCCTGGGATACGCGAGGTACTGCGCCATCGCCGAGTCCAGCCGCGCGCGGCCGCCCTCGCTCAGGCGTTCCTGGCCAGCGGCGTCCTTCTCGAACAGAACGGCGGCGCCCACCCAGATGCGCAGTACGCGGCGGTCGCCGGTTTCCAGCGCGCCTTGCCGATACTGCTGCACGCTCATCTCGTCCAGGTCGAAGTAGCCCCGCCGGTTGAAGAAACCCCGGAAGAGAAAATTGCGCTTGAGCGCTTCGGTGTTCTCGGCCAGGTCCGACATCGCATCCTTTGCCGACGCGAGGGTCTGTTGCAGACTACCGGAGATGCCCTTCAACGGACCGTGGTCACCGCGAAAGTCCGCGACGACCTCCTTGGCCTGCTCGCTGGCCTCCCGGACGTTGGCCATGGCCTTTTCCGCGTCGGCCGCTATGTTCCTGGCGTTCACGTACAGGGAGTCGTCGGTCAGGAGCCTCCCCACCGTGCCTTTTCCGTCGCGCACGCCGGCGATGATGACGTTGAGATTCTGGCCGACCTTCTGGGCGGACGCCATGATCGCACGCGCGTCCTGACCGAGGTCGTTCATCAGCCCTTGGGCGTCCTTGACCGTATCCACGACCGATGCGAGCGCCCCATCGATACCGTTCTTCACCTCGACGATCGTTTTGCTCACGAGATCGATCGTCTCGCCCATCCGCTGCAGCATGGCGGACAGGTCGAATGGTTCGCGGCTCTGAATCGTGCCTTTCGGCGGAACGATCGGCGCCTGGTCGGTGCCGGCGTCAACCTGGATGAACTTGTTGCCGACGAGGCCGTCGTTCTGAATGCTCGCGACCGAGTCCACGCGTATGAGCTGGTGCAGATCCTCGCGAATCCGCAGGCTGACGCGAAACCGCGCCGACGGATTCGGCGGCACCTGAATCGTGTCCACCTCGCCGGCGTCCATGCCGGCCACCCGGACCTTCGCGCCGCTCTGCAGGCCAGACACGTTCGCGAACTCGGCGTACACATCGAACGTGTCGCTGAACAGCATGCGCCGGTCGCCGATGAGAAACAGGCCCAGTCCGAACAACACGACGCCCGCGACGACGAACGCCCCGACCGCGACGGCACGACTGCGATTCATGATTGACCGTTACCCTGAATGCCGCGACGTCATGAACGCGCGCACGAGATCGTCCGGGCTGCGATCCATGTCGCCGGGTGTCCCGTGCGCGATGACGCGGCCCTCATGGAGCATCAGCAGCTCGTCGCCAAGCCGCCTCGCGCTCGGAATGTTGTGGGTGACGACGACGAGCGTGACGCCGCCCCGCTGCTTGAGATCGCCGAGCAGCGAGTCGATTTCGTCAGCCGTGATCGGATCGAGCCCCGCGCTCGGTTCGTCTACCAATAGGATTTCGGGGTCGAGAGACAGCGCTCGCGCCAGCCCTGCCCGCTTGCGCATACCGCCCGACAGGGCGGCGGGCATCCTGTCGTATTCGCCGTCGAGGCCCACCGACGCGAGCTTCCCGGCCGCCCGCGCCCGGATTTCCTGATCGGACAAGTCCGTGTGGCGTCGCAGGGGAAACGCGACGTTTTCCCCGACGGTGATCGAATCGAACAGCGCGGCGTTCTGAAAGAGGAATCCGATCGTCTGACGGACCCGCGACAGCGCCGGGCCCGTCAGCCCGCTCATCTCGTCGTCTCCGACAAACACCCGGCCGCTGTCCGGGCGCACAAGACCTATCATGTGGCGCAACGTCACGCTTTTGCCTGTTCCGCTGCGCCCAAGGATCACGAACCCGGACCCCGACGGCACCTCGAACGAGACGTCGTCGAGGACTCTGCGGGAGCCGAAGGCCTTCGTGACGTGCTCCAGGCGCACCGCCGGGCGGCCGGGAAGGACTGCGCGGCGGGCTTCAGCCCTGCTCGCGTCCGCGATCGCCATCATCATCCTCCGCCCGCCGCCTGCGGAAATATGAAGAAGATGAGCCGGACGAGCAGCACGTTCGACACGATGATCAGTATCGACGACAGCACCACGCTCTTCGTCGAGGCCTGGCCAACCCCTTCGGTGCCCGATTCGGTCGTGAAGCCGAGGTACGACGACGTGGTCGCGATGATGAAGCCGAAGACCATGGTCTTCAGCGTGGCGGGGATGTAGTCGGTCATGTCGATGAGCGAAAACGCGCGGTTGAAATAGACGCTCAGCGACATGCCGGTGGCCGACGCCTCGGCGAGAAAGCCGCCCATGATGCCGGCGAAGTTCATCACGCTGGTGAGGATCGGTAACGCGATGATGCAGGCGATCACGCGCGTGACGACCAGGTAGCGGAACGCATCGACGGCCGAGGCCTCGAGCGCGTCGATCTGTTCGGTGACGCGCATGGCGCCGAGCTCGGCGCCGATGCCGGCGCCGATCCTGCCGGACAGGAGCAACCCCACGGTCAGCGGGCCCGTCTCGCGCACGAGCGCCATCGCCAGTCCGGCCGGAATCATCGATTCGGCGCCAAAGCGCTCGAGGGAGGCGCGCGTGTGCATCGATAGGACCACTCCGACGGCCAGCCCGGACACGGCAATCAGCGGGACGGACTTCAGTCCAAGCTCGTAAATCTGCCGGATGGTTTCCCGAAACTCGAATGGCGGGACGAAGATTTCGCGCGCGGCTCTAGCGGCAAAGAGGGACGCGTCGCCGACCGTGGCGAACCATGAGACCGCGGCTGTGCCGGCGCGTTCGAGCATCAACCGCTGAGGTGTGCAAGTAACGCGCCCGATGACGGAAGCTTAATGGCAGAGTCGGCGCTCTGCGCATCCGGGCCAGAAGCAACTGTGATCGGGCGGCTGAGGCGACTCTACTGGACCGGTGGCGCGCGCCTGGCGCCGCTCTTTCCGCCGTCCTGAATCTCGTGTTTCTTCATCTTGCTGTACAGCGTCGGCCGGTACAAGCCAAGAATCTGCGCGGCCTCCTGCTTGTTCCAGTTCGTGCGCTGGAGGGTCTGCAGGATGGCCATCTTCTCGATTTCGGCCAGCGTGCGGTGCGGAGGAATCACGAACTCCGTGGTCGTCGCGTTCTCCGTGCGCAGCGATTCCGGCAGATCGTTGACGGTGATCTCGGTTCCCTTCGACACGAGCACGCCGCGTTCGATGACGTTCTCGAGCTCGCGCACGTTCCCGGGCCAGCGATGGCGAATGAGCACGTGGTAGGCCGCCGGCGCAATCGACTTCACGTTGCGCTGATGCCGTTGACGATACTTTTCCAGGAAGTGCTCGCAGAGAAGCGGAATGTCCTCGGTCCGCTCGCGCAGCGGCGGCACACGCAGCGTAATGGTGTTGATCCGGAAATACAGATCCTCGCGCAGCTTCCCGTCTCGAAGCGCGGCGTCGAGATCGATGTTGGTGGCGCAGATGAGTCGAAAGTCAACGCGGACGATCCGATCGCTTCCAATCGGCCGATATTCGCGCTCCTGCAACACACGGAGCAGCTTGGTCTGCAGATACGGCGGCATCTCGCCGATCTCGTCGAGCAGCAGCGAGCCGCCTTCGGACATTTCGAAGAGGCCTTCCTTGTCGGTCGCCGCCCCGGTGAACGCCCCCTTCTTGTAGCCGAACAACTCGGACTCGATGAGATCCTTCGGAATCGCCGCGCAGTTGATCTTGATGAACGGCCCCTTGGCCCGCTTGCTGTTGTAGTGCAGCGCGTTGGCGATGAGCTCCTTGCCGGTGCCGTTCTCGCCCTGGATGAGAATGTTCGCGTCGCTGCCAGCCACGCTCTCGACCAGCTCGAGCACCTCGTGCATCTTCTTGCTCTTGCCGATTATGTTGCCGAACCGGAACTGGCCTTCGAGTTTCTGCTTCAGCAGCAAATTCTCTCCGACCAGATCGCGGCGCTCGATCGCGCGCTCCAGCATCTGGAGGAGCGTGTCGGGTTCGATGGGCTTCTCGACAAAGCTGTGCGCGCCCGCCTTCATCGCTTCCACGGCCTTCACGACACTGCCGTGACCGGTCACCACGATGACTTCCGTGTCGGGGTGCACCTGCTTGAACTTCCGCAACAGCTCGAGGCCGTCAGCGTCGGGGAGCATCATGTCGGTCACGACCACGTCCGGCTTCCAGGTCTTGAAGATGTCTTCGCCGCGCGTTCCGATCATCGCGGTGCGGACCTCGTAGCCCTCGTGCTCGAGCAGAATCTTGAGCCACTCGATCATCGCCGGCTCATCGTCTATGGCGAGCACCCGGTTGCGCTTCTTAATCGTCATGTTCAGGTCCGTCGTTCAGTTATCAAAGGTGATCGGGCCAACCTCGAATCACGCCCCGCTCAAAACAACGCTCCGTCGGGCTAAAAACTCGGCAACAGTCCGCTACGGGGTCATTGATACACATTAGCCCTGCCCGCTCGCCAATAAGTATACATATCCACGCCCGGACGTCCATTTGCCGACAGTTGTCATGATTGCATACAGCCCAACGAGCGTGCTGAGGTTTTTCAGGATGGCCAGCCCTCGCGGCCAACGAGGGGGACGAATACGCAGGCATCACCCTGCTCCTGTCCGAACTGCGTTCCCTTCCGATCGACGACGGTGAGATATTGCTGGCCGGCGGGACCAACCGGAATGACGAGCCGGCCGCCCGCCGCCAGCTGCTCCTTCAGGGACTCGGGGATGGACGGCGC
The DNA here is from genome assembly GCA_031404215.1 of Acidobacteriota bacterium. Lineage (GTDB taxonomy): Bacteria > Acidobacteriota > Vicinamibacteria > Vicinamibacterales > 2-12-FULL-66-21 > JALZOC01. The sequence goes on along the minus strand of JANNHC010000067.1, from coordinate 1,942 downwards.
GCCGGCGGTGACCAGGATTCGGTCAAACGGCGCCTGCGCGGGAAGCCCCTCGGACCCATCACCCACATGCACGTCCACATTCGTGATGCCAAGCTCCGTGAGAAGCCGGCGGGCGGCTTCAGCCAGGCCGGGATGCCGCTCGACTGAGTAGACGTGGTCCGCCAGACGGGACAGGATCGCGGTCTGGTAGCCCGAGCCCGTTCCAATTTCAAGGACGCGGTGCGACGGCTGCGGCGCCAGCAGCTCCGTCATGATCGCGACGATGTAGGGCTGCGAGATGGTCTGGGCAAAGGCGATCGGGAGCGCCCGGTCCTCACACGCCCGAGACCGGAGCTCGGCAGGCACGAAAAGATGACGTGGCACCTCGCGCATGACGTCGAGGACCCGGGCATCGCGCACGCCCCGCACGGCGATGTGGCGCGCGACCATCTCGAGCCGCTGTTCGCGCTCGTCCATCTGCCTATTTAACTCCACGTCAACGCCGGTGGTCAGCACCAGCGTGGGAGACGGCCTATAATCTCGGCCATGGGATCCTGGAATCCGGATCGTCGGAGGGAGTCCCGAGCCGCCCTGAGCCCCGAGCCCTCAATTGATGGATATTCTCGATACGCACATCGACACCGCTTCTGAGCTGTTTCAGGCGAATCGCGATCGGATGACGGCGCTCGTGGCCGAGCTGCGCGATCACCTGACGCTCGTCAAGCAGGGCGGCGGCGCGCGGTACGTCGAGCGGCACCGGGCGCAGGGCAAGCTGCCGGTGCGCGAACGGATCGAGAAGCTGCTCGACGCCGGCTCGGCGTTTCTCGAACTGTCGCCCATGGCGGCCTGGGGGCTGTACGACAACGACGCCCCCTCCGCGGGCATCGTGACGGGTGTCGGACGCGTGTCGGGGCGCGAGGTCGTCGTGATCGCGAACGATGCGACGGTGAAAGGTGGGACCTATTACCCGATGACGGTGAAGAAACACGTGCGGGCACAGGAGGTCGCGCTGCAGAACCGGCTGCCGTGTGTCTACCTGGTGGATTCGGGCGGCGCATTCCTGCCGCTCCAGGCGGAGGTGTTTCCCGACCGCGATCATTTTGGCCGCATCTTTTTCAATCAGGCGCGCATGTCGGCCGAGCGCATCCCGCAAATTGCCGCCGTCATGGGCTCGTGCACGGCCGGCGGCGCGTACCTCCCGGCGATGTCCGACGAAACCATCATCGTCAAGGGCACGGGCACCATCTTTCTGGGCGGCCCTCCCCTCGTCAAGGCGGCGACCGGCGAGGAGGTCACCGCTGAAGAACTGGGAGGCGCGGACGTGCACACGCGTTTGTCCGGCGTGGCGGACTATTTCGCCGAAGACGACGCGCACGCGCTGCAGCTGGCGCGGACGATTGTCAGCACGCTGAATACGCGCAAGAGGCTTCCGGCGGACGTCTCGACGCCTGAGGATCCGCAGTACGACCCCCGCGAAATGTACGGCATCGTCAATACGGATACGCGCAAGCCGTACGAGGTCCGCGAGGTCATCGCGCGACTCGTTGACGGGTCACGATTCGACGAATTCAAGGAACGCTACGCCACGACCCTGATCACCGGGTTCGCCCGCCTTCACGGCTTTCTCGTCGGCGTCGTCGCCAACAACGGCGTGCTGTTCTCGGAGTCGGCGCTCAAGGCGACGCACTTCATCGAGTTGTGCAACCTGCGCGGGATTCCGCTCATCTTCCTGCAGAACATCACGGGATTCATGGTCGGGCGCGAGTACGAACGCCGCGGCATCGCCAAGGACGGCGCGAAGATGGTGCACGCGGTCGCCAATTCAGTCGTGCCGAAATTTACGGTCGTCATCGGGGGGTCGTTCGGGGCGGGCAACTACGCCGCCCGGGTCGATGGTGACCGCGAACGTGGCGCCTCGGGCCAGGTCGCTCAAGGCGTTCGTTTCGTCGAAGACGGCGTTTGG